>JAFXWI010000053.1 GCA_017542915.1 Paludibacteraceae bacterium | reverse complement strand
TCAATCACGAGCAGCATGTCTTTCGGGAAATAATCCAACAGACAATAAGGCGGCGTGCCTTCTTCCCGACCGTCGAAATAACGGCTGTAGTTCTCCACTCCCGAGCAGTAACCAAGCTCGTCCAACATCTCCAGATCGTACTTCACGCGCTCCTCGATACGCTTGGCGTATAGCTCTTCACCCATATTGGTGAAGTACTCTATCTGTTTCGCCAAATCCGCTTTGATCTGCTCTTTGGCGGAAGCAATCCGTTCGGCGGAAGTGAGGAAGATCGTTGCCGGAGAGAGGTTGTATTGGTCAAACTCCTCCAACACCTGTCCGCTGATCGGATCAACGGTCAGAATGGCGTCTATCTCATTGCCAAAGAACTCAATGCGTACCAGATAATCGGCGTACGCCAACGCGATATCGATCGTGTCGCCTTTCACACGGAAGCGTCCGCGCGCGAGTTCTATATCATTACGCACGTATTGCGCGCTCACGAGCTGTTTGAGCAACGCGTCCATCGGGATCTCCGTGCCCCGTTTGAGCTCGATGACGTTAGCGGTAAAGTCCTGCGGGCTGCCCAAACCGTATATACAACTGACCGATGAAACGATGATCACATCTTTTCGTCCGCTCAGTAGCGCTGCCACTGCACTCAGCCTCAACCGGTCGATCTCTTCGTTGATACTCAGGTCTTTCTCGATATACAGATCCGTACTCGGGATATACGCCTCAGGCTGATAGTAGTCATAGTAACTCACGAAATACTCCACCGCATTGTGCGGAAAGAACGCTTTCATCTCCGAGTACAACTGTGCCGCAAGGGTCTTGTTATGACTCATGATCAGCGTCGGGCGGTTCAGCTGCTGGATGACGTTCGCGACCGTAAACGTCTTACCGCTACCCGTCACACCGAGCAACACCTGTGCTTCTGCACCGGATTGTACACCTTCGACCAACGCCTTGATCGCTTCCGGCTGATCGCCTGTCGGTTTATATGGACTCTCTAATTGAAACATCAGTAAACCTTTCCTACTATCCAGTTAACCAATCGTTTAGGTAATATCCTATCAAGGAAACAGAAGATCTTGTACTGCGTACCGCCTATGTATTGCGGAGCCGGACAAGCGCAGGTCGCAATCGAGTACAGTTCTTTTGCCATCTGACGAGGACTCATTCCGCCTTGCTCATCTTTCTCCATCGCCGAAACAGCCTTGCGGATGTTGCCGTAAGCGTCTATACCTTCTTCGGATTTCTTACGTGCTGCCGTAAAACCGGTGGACACATCGCCGGGCATCAACACGCTCACATGGATCCCGAAAGCACGCACCTCATTCTGCAACGCCAACGCTAAGGCATTAATAGCAGCTTTCGAAGCGCTATAGAAACTCTGATAAGGAATACTCAGTACGGCAGCTACGCTGCTCGTGAAGATAATACGTCCTGCTTTCTTCTCGCGCATATACGGCAAAACGGCTTGTACGCCGTTGAGGGCACCGAAGAAATTAACCTCCATCTGCCGATGGGCGTCTTCGGAACCGGTGAACTCCACCGCTCCGCTGATACCGAATCCCGCATTGGAGATGAATACATCGATCTGTCCGGCTTCTTCAATCACTTTCCTTGCTGCCGCCTTTGTCTCTTCGGGTTTGGTCACGTCGCAAGCTATATGCGTGATCGTCTCGGTCGATTGTCCGCTGCGTGACCACTCATATACCCGCCATCCTTGTTCGGCAAACAGCTCCGCCGTCGCTTTCCCGATACCCGATGACCCTCCTGTGATTACTACTGTTTTCATTTTCCTTTACCTTTTTTAATCCACTAGTCTACTAGTCTACTAACCCACTAATCCACTAATCCACTAATCCACTAATCCACTAATCCACTAACCTCTCAAAAATACAAAAAAAGGGGCGAACCCCTTTTTTTTACTTAGCTCGGCGCTCTTGGATGCGGGCTTTCTTACCCGTACGCTCGCGGAGATAATACAGTTTAGCACGACGTACTTTACCGTACTTGTTCACAGTAATGCTCTCAATGAAGGGGCTGTCCATCGGGAAGATACGCTCTACACCAACGTTGCCGCTCATCTTGCGAACCGTGAAGCGCTTCTTGTCGCCGCTACCGTGGATGCAGATGACATCACCGCGGAACTCCTGTACACGCTCTTTGTTACCCTCTTTAATACGGTAACCTACCGTAATCTGATCTCCTGCCTTGAATGCAGGGAACTCTTTCTTCTCGCCGGCAAAAGCTTGCTCAGCTACTTTAATCAAATCCATTTCGTTTCTTTTTTTATGGATTAGTACTATTCACGACGGGCATTCACTACTATTCGGTCGTTCACTCGTTCATTCGTTAAACGCCTATTGCAATCGCCAGAGGCCATACGTGCTGCTTTTTACGCGAAAAAGCGTGCAAAGGTACTGCTTTTTTATGAAACTACCAAATATTTTGGTAAAAAAATGCTTTTTTTATTCAATTTTTACGCTTTGACCGGTGATGGTGTATGTCTTTCCATCCCTCAAAATGTATATTTGCCCGTTGTGAATCACTTTGCGATATTCCGTTTCAGGCTCCACGTAAAACCACCCAGTAGGGGTATCCTCAGGTTCTTCCTCTTCGGGTTTGTTATTGGTAAACGTGATGGTTCCACCGGCAGTTATACGCAGATAGAAATATCCATCGGCTTTAACGCGACTTTTCCATTCGGCTATAGTTGTGCTATCAATCGTGAAGGTTTGGCTTCCGCGAGGTGTCTGATAATAATAAACGCAACGTTTTCTAGTCGAATATACGTTCCATCGGAGTTGGAATTCACAGGTATCCGCGATAAAGAAATTCTGCAGGTCATTAGGATCCGGAGCTACCCATTGAATCTGCATGGGGTAACCCTCCCAGTCGGAATAATACAAACCAAAAATTTTATCTTTTGAGCACGGATAAGTAACACCTGAACGCAGCCTTGTCGCCTTATTAACACAGGGCGATAAATCCGATAAAGACAATGGTGTCAACCGAAAATCTGCTGAACTACGGAACCGGACAAAGAGTAACTGACCGACCGCGCGGGGTTTGATGAGTGCCATCTCGGGCTTGGACCAGAACAGTACTCGTCGCGAGTCATTCTCTAAATCGAATGAAAAACTATCAACCGGAGCTTGGTCCGGCGAAGCATGCAGATAGAGTGTGACTTTCTTGCGGGTCTGAGCTTCCCATTTGATGCTCTCCCAACTAATGGGAAAACAGAAGAAACTGTTTTCCCCTGCAGAAACCTGATACGTGCTATCGAATTGCAGCATGGTAGCTCCTTTGGTCTCCGGTATCAACGGGCGCGTAAACAGACGACCTTCTTCTGCAGAAAATATCTTGGCGAAGAAGAAGCCTGTCGTGTCCTGCTGTGCGGCTCTGAGCGCCTCTTCCATTTGTTTGCGCGACAGATGGTATTCGCCGTTGGCGGGAATATCGTAAAAGTCCCAGGCATGCAGAGCATCCGGTATGAATTCGCAGTCGCTGCTTTCTATCCAAAGGATTACCGAGTCCGTTCCTTCCCAGTGTAGTGCTACGCTATCAGCTTGCGCAATCCAGTCCTTGTAGGGGAAGATATACGTGTTGAGCGAGTCGTTCGCCAAGACGTGGGTACTATCCGGCAGATTCACCCGTCTTGCCTCATTATAGCAAGCCATGCTACTCGTGTCCTGCTCTATTTTAGCGATACCGGCACAAGGCACCACGACCTTCACATAGGCGCGTACATTATAGTTAATGCCTACTAACTTAAGCCTGTTTCGGTACGATTTACCCAGCTTCAGATGGTGGACAAAGGCTTGAATACTATCTACCCATTCCGTCTCACTATTCAACTTCATTGGAACAGAGATACCATATTTAGCCGTATCTTGTAGCAGTTCCCGGATATTCGGGTCGGAATAAACGCCCGGCGTACAAGTCAGGTCAAACCATAACTCAGGCGGAGTAGCACAAGTAGGGTCGGTGGATATGAAATACAAATCCATCGGCAGACTGTCGGTATTTGCGGAGTAGTAATACGTACCAGCCGCTTCTATCGTATCTTCATAATGTGACGCGATGTCCTGTACGAGGTGGCAGAACGACTGCGCGTACGTGTACGTGCAGGCGTGTGCGAACAATATGATATATAGTAAGTATTTGCGCATAGTTTTTGATAATAGTAACTGCACCCGGTCGAGTGCAGTTACTACGATGAACTATTAATGATAGTTACTTAACCCTCAATCGGGTATCCATTCGGATTAGCATGGCTATCAATAATTGGATCGTCTCCGCTTCCGCCTCCGCCACCGGGGCTTCCTGCCATAACCATAGAACTACCCATGAATGCAACTACTTCGGTTGCCGGCACATAATAATTCTTTTTCATATCTCTTTGTACTTTTTATAATTACTTAATCCGTGAATTAAAGTTGTGCACCCATTACGTTGTACTTCACACCATTCTTGATGATGACTACATTACCGTTCTCAAGGGTCTTGTTAACACCTTCGATTACAGCGTTCTGCTCCATACCGGTCGGCACGTTGTTGCGACCTACTACTTGGAAACGTACGCTTGTGGTGTTCGGCTCTGCTGTGAAGGTGTATTTGTTGCCTTCTGTCATCGGAATGAGCACGCCATTCTTCAAATCTCTGAGGTACATCGTCTCGCCATTCAACCAACCGAAGGAAAGAGTGTACTCTGTTGCTGCATTGGTCTTGATAGTAAGGGTTGTACCGATGAGGTTGTCTTTTGCTACCTGACCGAGACCGTTCTCAGCGTAGATGGCGAGGTTTGCATCTACCATCTTGTTAGCGTTCGTTGCGCTACCCTCGATCATGTAAACGAAGTCGGAATAACCACCACCATTGAAAACAACTGCGGCTTTGTTACGCTCGTCAGCAACGCGATTGTGCTTCGGAGCAGCGTTCGGAGTGTTACCGTAACCGGTAGCGTCGTTCCATACTTTCGTGTAGTCAACTGAAATGGTAGCACCTTCTTCCGTAAAGAGGAAGAAACCTTGCATCGGAGCGATTTCAGTTACACCGATATTTGCAGCAATCTCAGCTGTCAATGGAATATAGTAGTTATCTTTGATCTTTCCTTCGTTCGGCAGACCAGGAACTTGCATCGGAGAAGCCACATAGGTATGAACAGCTTTTTGGTTAGCTTCGCCTGTCTGGCCCTCGCTTGTATATTTCTCAGCGAGCGCATCCAACAGATAGCTCAGCTTAATCGGAGCTAACCAAGAGTTACCAAATGCATACCAACCGATTTGACCGGTAGTAAAACTTTGATTCTTGTTCGGTGCCAATTTACCTTCGAACACTGCATCGTAATCTCCATAGTGAGCATCGGTGGACTTTGTAAATACATTGTAACCTACGAAAGGACTGCATGCCTTAGTCGGGTCTTCCGAAGTGGACTTTTTCTTCTTCCATCCGGATACGCGATCCCAATAATTGTAACGAGCCTCTACATCATAAGCTCCGCTAACCGGAACTGCGATGAACTCGTGCAAGTCAGGCAGAGTTGCTTTCTTGTCATCCTGATCAGGGAGATAATACTTTTCCTGTTGTCCCAAGTGGAGTGTCTTGTGAACCTTTACTTCAGGTTCTGCGTTGTATGTATAGGTACACTCAGGAGAAATCAAGAGCATACCACCATCTTCTACCGTAACACCTTGACTAAAGGCTGCGATGCTGATACCGCCATTACCTACAAACACTGATGCGCCTGATTTGATCGTAATGGAACCTTCATAGCTAATATTAAGACTACTTGCCTCAATAATCTGACCACCGGTAACAGTGAGAGGACCTTGAATATAAGCTGCCTTATCTTTCTTCGGACCAATTTGGTTCGACCACTTGGTTCCATCCCAGATAATATCCGCATTCACCGGCACTAATTCAGCCTTAACAGAGATGGCTTTGTCCGTCTTCACGCGCACGAATACATAATAATGTTCGTCTGTAGCTTCCTTTACGTCTTTGATAACCGAGTAGCTGAGTGTTTTGGTAGTGCTCGTGGATTTACCCGTATAGGTTTGAGTCGGCTCACCCAGCGCACACTCTGCTGCTACATCGATGGTTACGTTTACCTCTTGATCAGACTCCAACGTCAGAGTAATATCCGTTTTTGCAGTCATAGCTGCTGTGATATCCACTTTATACCACTGAGTGCCGGCACTTTGTGCTTTGACTACTTGACCTGTTGCCAGGAGAGTTAATGCCTCTGCCTGAGCGGGCTGACAGTAGTCAGGATCTTCAGGAACATTAGTCAGCTTGAAGGTGATATTCGAATTGAGAGGACCTTGTGCCCAAATCACATCGTCGTCAGCCGTACCGACTACATTCTGCATGCTCTTATCAATTTTCTTGACATACGTCTGGTGAGCAGGAATAGTAACCGACTTCGATACAACGCTCCAAACGTTGCCGTCAGTATCCGGATTCTTAGAAGCCTTACCAATAATCGTTACTGCATCGTCGCCATTATTGGTTACCTCGATTTGTTTGTAGTAGTACTCTTCAGCTTTCAATGTGCCACGTTGAACAAAGTAAACACGTTTGTTTTCTGCGTTGAGTGTATAAACCGTAGCATCTGTTCCATCATATGTCTTTACCTCGATAGCACCGTTGATATTAAAGATCGGATCTGTACCCGGTTCCGGTGCAGGAATAGCTACCTGCTCAGCATAAATATGAAGCGCTTGATCTGCTTTCAAACGAACATATGCTACATCAGGCAAAATGGATAATTTAGCATCGTCCAAAATTTTAGATGTGTTGGCAGTGAGCTCTTTATCCTGCGTCTGGATATTAGTAGCCGGGCAGTCATACGACAGACCTGCATGTAGCGTAGTGGAACCGGCACCGGTTTTATCTACATAGAATTTATAGGTATAACCATTTTCCACCTGATGATGCTCGAAATCAAACTTCACCCAAGTCTCTGTGTTAGCCGGAATATCTACTCCTGTGGTTTGAGAGGGCCAACCGGTCCAGTTGAAGTTAATAGGATTGAATACTACAGTGTTCTCGCTCTCTACAGGAGTTACGTTTACGTTAACAGCCTCGTGATGCTCTGCCTCTTCCGGGGTGATGGTAACATCCATTACCAGATAGAGGTAGACGCGGTCGATACCCATTTTGATGAACATACCTGCGCCGAAAGTCATGGACTTAATGCCACCAGCTGCTAATTTGAAGTGACGATTCGTCTCGTTGTCACCAATGTAAGCAATTACATCAATGTCCGCCTCTACGGCCAGCGGGTTAACTACAGATACGTTGATGTTGGTCAAGCCTGCATCGGTTTTACCATTCTCGTTGAACGGACCTCCGTCTTGCTTTTTCAGCATAACTACGTACCATTTACCAACTCCGGCTTCCGAAGAAACGTGGATTCCGGTACTCCAGTCGTACGGAATAGCCTGAGCCTTCGTCTTTCCGCTTTCGCCTGCTGCGAACATGCTAATGCTCAGCAACGAGGCAAAGAAAAATAGAAAAAATCTTTTCATACTGTTTGTTTTTTAGTATATATTATTAAGTTGTTTTCATACTTACTATGTATGTAAGCATACAAAATCGCCGCAAAGATACAGCTTTTTTTTTATATGACCAAATATTTTTCAAAAAAAATGTTTTTTTTCTTCATTTTTTCTTTCTCTTTATCTTTTTTGATTTGTTACGCCAAGGTAAGAGGCGTGAAAATGGGGCATTGCATAGCACTTGCCCACTCGTTGCCCCCTCTCCGCTCACGTATTGCCCCCACGATCTATCTCGCATAGCGGTGATTTTATGCATTTTAGGTTCTGCGGATTGATGGATTAGAGGATGAGTGGATTGAGAGGAAAAATGCAGAAAAATGGCATACATATTTGCGTATGTCATTTTTTTGTTGTACTTTTGTGCTCAAATTGTAGATAGTTATGAATATTTTTGGCGATAAATGGACTTTCACTTCCTTTGGTGAGTCTCACGGAGCAGCTATCGGCGGCGTGCTTGACGGCGTGCCTGCCGGCTTGCATATAGACCTGCAGATGGTACGCACGGAATTGGAGCGCAGAGCCGGAAAAAAGCCTAAGCCCGACAATGTTCTGAAAGGAAGGGAGGTGGGAGTCTCTCCTCGTGCGGCGCGTGAGCCGGATGAGGTAGAGTGGCTCTCCGGTGTAATAGAAAGTGACGAAGCGACCAAGGACCAAGGACAAGGGTTAATCACCCTCGGTACACCTATTGCTTTTCTTATCCGCAACAAAGACGCACGCCCCGAAGACTACGAATGGCTCAAACATTCCTACCGCGTTGGTCACGCCGATCGCGTCTATGAGCAGAAATACGGCATCCGCGATTGGAGAGGCGGCGGAAGAGCGAGCGCCCGCGAGACGGCCGCACGCGTCGTTGCCGGATCACTTGCCAAACAGGAATTGGCTACCAAAGGAGTGAGCATCCATGCGCACTTAGTCCAAGTCGGCGCAGAGACCGATCCGAATAAGTTTGCGGACGTGATAGCCGCTTATCAGCGAGAAGGCGATTCGATAGGCGGCATCGTGGAGTGCCGTATTACCGGTCTGCCGGTCGGAACAGGCGAACCCATCTTCGATAAGCTGCAAGCCCATCTGGCGTACGCCGTAATGAGTATCAATGCCTGCAAAGGTTTTGAGTATGGCACAGGTTTTGGCGGCGTGACGCAACCAGGTAGTGCTATCAATGCGATCTCCGGCGGTATCTCCGGCGGTATCTCTGATGGCTCGGAAGTGGTCTTCCATTGTGTGTTCAAACCTACCGCTTCTACACCCAAAGCATTCGCTCAATTACAAAATGACCCAATAGTAAATCATAGCGACCAACCTGTTAAAGTTGGTCGCCATGATGCGTGTGTTGCTACTCGAGCTGTGCCTGTTGTTGAGGCGATGACAGCTCTCGCACTTATCAATCTTTTGGATTAGTGTCTCTCGGGACGCGGACCACGACGCTCAGGACGCGGACCTCTGTCGAGACGTGCTCCGTCGCTGTTCTCGCGACGAGGACGCTCACGCTTCTCCGGCTCTACGTAGCCTTCGGGTTTCTCTTTGAGCGCACGTGCGGAGAGACGGAACTTACCGGTCTTCGGATCAACCTCCAAGAGTTTGATGCGGATGTGGTCACCCTCTTTGATACCGGTCTCTTCCATGGTCTCATAACGCTTCCAATCGATCTCGGAAATGTGCAGCAGACCTTCCTTACCCGGCATGAACTCTACGAAGCAGCCGTACGGCATAAGGTTCTTAACCACCGAGTCGTACTCTTCGCCTACCTCCGGCAGAGCGACAATCGCTTTGATCTTCGAGATAGCTGCTGCCATCTGTTCGCCGTTATTGGATGCTACCTCAACCTTACCGCCCTTCTCATCTTCGTCGATAGAGATGACAGCTCCGGTCTCAGCCTGAATACCTTGGATAATCTTACCGCCCGGGCCAATAACAGCACCGATCATATCTTTCGGGATATAGAAAGAGGTGATACGCGGTGCGTGCGGCTTGAGGTCAGCACGCGGAGCAGGCATGCACTCGAGGATCTTACCGAGGATGTACATACGTGCCTCATGTGCCTGTGCAAGCGCGTTTTCTAATATTTCGTAGCTCAGACCATCTACCTTAATATCCATCTGGCAAGCGGTCAGACCGTCCTTGGTACCGGTGGTCTTGAAGTCCATATCGCCGAGGTGGTCCTCATCGCCGAGGATATCGGAGAGAATCGCGTAGTTCTTACCTTGGTTCTCCGAGATCAGACCCATAGCAATACCCGAAACCGGTTTCTTCATCGGCACGCCGGCATCCATCAGGGCAAGCGTACCTGCGCAAACGGTAGCCATAGAGCTGGAACCGTTGGACTCAAGGATGTCAGAAACGACACGTACGGTATAAGGGAAGTCCTCCGGAATCATGTTTTTCAGCGCACGGCAAGCGAGGTTACCGTGACCGATCTCACGACGTCCTACACCACGCTGAGCTTTTGCCTCACCCGTCGAGAACGGCGGGAAGTTATAGTGCAGCAGGAACTTATCGGTGCCTTGGATCAATGCCTCATCCACGATCTTCTCATCGCGGCTCGTACCGAGGGTAACGGTACTCAAACTCTGAGTCTCACCACGGGTGAAGATCGAACTTCCGTGAGGGCCGGGGAGGTAACCTACCTCGCACCAGATCGGACGGATCTCGGTCGTCTTACGACCGTCGAGACGCTTGCCCTCGTCGAGCACAGCGCGACGCATTGCCTCTTTCTCTACATCGTGGTAGTAACGATCTACGAGCGCTGCCACCTCATCGATATCGATGCCGAGTGCCTCAGCACGAGCAGCCATGTAGTCTGCTTTCTCGGTCTTGAAGTCCTCGCGGATCTGGGAGAACATCTCCTCGCGGTGATGTTTGTCGGTGTCTGCGGAAGTAGCTTGTGCATAAGCACGAGCGTAGCTGTAGTCATGAACAGCCTGCTTCAATTCCTCATCATTTACCTCATGGCAGTACTCACGTTTGGTCTCCTTGCCGTAAGCCTTCATCATCTCGTTGATAGCCAGACACTGCGGTTTGATCGCTTCGTGCGCAGCCTTGATAGCCTCCAACATAACGGACTCAGGTACCTCTTTCATCTCGCCCTCAACCATCATGATGTTGTCATACGTAGCAGCCACCATCAGCTCGAGGTCAGCGTGCTCGCATTGCTCGAAAGTCGGGTTGATAACCATCTTACCATCTACACGCGCTACACGTACCTCACTCACCGGACCCTCGAAAGGAATGTCGGAACAAGCGAGAGCTGCGCCGGCTGCGAGACCTGCAATGCTCTCCGGCATGTCGATACCGTCAGCCGAATACATGGTGACGTTAACGAAGGTCTCTGCGTGATAGTTAGAAGGGAAGAGGGGACGAAGGGCACGGTCAATCAGACGTGCAATCAGGATTTCATAATCCGATGCTTTGCCCTCTCGGCGGGTAAAACCGCCAGGGAAGCGTCCTGCGGACGCAAATTTCTCTTTGTACTCTACGGTCAAGGGCATAAAATCAGTGCCCGGTACCGCATCTTTGGCGGAGCAGACAGTAGCTAAGATCATCGTGTTGCCGAGGGTCGCCATCACTGCACCATCAGCCTGTTTAGCCAACTTGCCTGTCTCCAATTTGATCACTCGTCCATCGGGGAGAGCGATTTCTTTGGTAATTACATTCATCAATTTTAGTCATTTTTGGCCGCCGTTTGCGACCTGTTAATTATTAAGACCCATAAAAAGTCGCGCAAAGGTACTACATTTTTTTGATATACGCAAGAGAAATTTTCGTTTTGTATGCAAAATGGGACATTTTACACAAAAAATCGCCCTAAATGAGCGATTTTTCTACATCAGAGCAGTACAATTTCTACCCTTCTGTTCATCTGACGGTTCTCATCGGAGTTGTTCGGAACGATGGGATCTCGCTCTCCACGACCGTCAATCTCAATCCGTCCGGGAGTGATGCCACGGTCGATCATCGCCTGTCGTACCTCTTTGCATCGTCCTTCGGAGAGGATCTGGTTAGAGCGGTCGGAACCGATATTGTCCGTGTGTCCCACGATTCGGATCCGTTGGTTCGGACGAGCGGTGAGAAATTGGTGTAACTCATTAAGCGCCGCTTCGGAAGATGGCAGAATACGCGTCTTGCCGGTCGCAAAATAGATATTATGTAAGACGAATGACTTGATCTCTTTCGGTACCATCAGCACGCCTGCGTAAGGCACGTGTGCGCGAACTGTATCTACACGCGGGAAATAATCAATAGCAGTCGCGTTAACCGTGTAATACGGGATACGGTCGTCCAAGAGCATCGCCAAAGTCGCGTGAATACTATCTGACGTCGTTTGCAGGGTACGCTGTCCGGTGGCGGCACGAACGATGATGTTGGCCGATACCGGGCGTGAGGTCAGGCTGTCGGTCACGGTGAACGTGACGCGCGTCTCGGGGTAGAGTGCTACCACTACGCTGTCCTCGTCCTCTTTATGGTTGAAATAGATAGTGTCTGCGGCAAAATAGCCTATCTTAGCGGCGTGTATCCAGTACTTGCCTGCGGGCAGTCCTTTGGAGACACGTGCGCGTTTGGCGTCGGTCGCTTTGTTGATCTTGGGTTTCTTGTTCGGCCGTGCATTCACATCCTGCACAGTAATATGCGTAGCAGGCAGTCGTTCGCCTGTCTGTAGGTCGTACGAATAGACGTAGAACAGCGGTTTGCCCTCTTTGATGCGTTTTCTCTTGGCCGCTTTCGCTTTGGCAGCACGTTGTTTCTCTATCTTGGCTTTCTTGGCTGCTTTCGCTTTGGCTGCCTTGCGTTTGGCAGCTTCCCGTTTCTTCTGAGCAGGGGTGAGCTTCTTCTGAGTGCTCTGAGAGGCTTGATCCTTAGGCGCAGCGCAAACCGGCTCACCGATGATCGTGAGCGTAAAGAAAGCGAGTACTATGAGCCAAAACTGTTTCATCGTCTGTTCTTTAACTAACAGGAGGATAGTCGCGGGACTATCCTCCTGTCGTGGTCCCACTTGGGCTTGAACCAAGGACCCCCTGATTATGAGTCAGGTGCTACTAACCAACTGAGCTATAGGACCGTACGTAGGACTATAACCTACGCTTTTTTATCATTTCTTGTTCTCTATCATTTTACGATGCGCAGTAATACTATAGAGACGCAGTACTTCTTGTGAGCCGATGTTCAGCTCCTCTTTTGTTAACTCAGGAATGATGATTTCTTGACCATCCCTAATGGCGGTAGGTGAACTTATACGATCGTTATTCGCCATGTAGATAAATATCCAGCATTGAGAGTTCGTATAGAATTGGCGTGCGATCTTAGAGAGCGTCATGCCTTTCTCTACTACGTAAATCTCATGATTACGATCCTTGTATTGCTCCAGAAGATTATCCTTCTTCATGGAAGACTCAGAGAGAGGAACGGTCAGTTGATCCTCCGACGCCTCTTCTACCGGTTCCAGTTTGGGGACGCGTACCGTATTGGCTTTATCGTATGTAACAGGCTGCGACTCATCCACATTACGATCGGTACTCTGATCCTGCAGTTGGAGTTTCATGAGCTCGAAGGTCTCCTTGTCCACCAAGTGGATAGAAACACGGCGGTTCGGGCCGAACGAGCGAGCTGCTTTGCGGGCTGCGATCTTACCTACGCCTGCATTGTACATATGATCAGCCGGAATCTCGTACTCCTGAGCCATCTCCTCGAATACATTCTTTGAACGGCGGTCACCGAGGTCATAGTTATGCGCCTTCGATCCCGTATTGTCACAATAACCGACTAAGACTGCGTACAGCGTGGTATCATCCTCCATAGCCATACATGCCTCTTGGATAGTTGCTTGTGCGTCTTGACGGAGGAAATCCTTGTCGTTGTCGAAGTAAACATTATAGATGCGAGGATTCTTCTTTTGGTTCTCACGAATAATCTCACGAACGATGATCGAGTCATGGCGGATGATAACCGTATCACGCGGAGCAACTTCTTTGGGCTCCTGCTTTGCCAACTGTTTGTCAAATGAATCAAAGGACGGCATGTTACGCGGGTGCGATTTCTTCACTGCCTCCAGTTTGAATCGTACGTATGCCGTAACATCAAAGATACCATCGTTGTTTTTGGATGCATAGGTGGAAGCACTCTGCTTGTGATAACCACGTCCGTCCACATAGTCACGAGTGAAATAACTATAGTTAGCACGCAAACCTAAAGCAAACGTACGGTTGAGGTTGAAATCTACAGCTACACCGGCTTGGAGATAACCAATAGTATGATATCTTTTATCGTGCTCCGGTCCTACTTTTCCGTCTTCGTTGATATAATTATCGGTATTACCTTTACCGTGAGTTTCATTCTCCCACTTACCTTTCTCTGCATCATACCACCTGTCATCCAGGTAGTATTTCGAGCGTTGGTACCAAGCAGCACCACCACCTACGTAGGGAAGTATCGAAACGATTTTTTTATGTGCTCGAGGGAAGAGCAGATTGATGAGGTCCATGGAGAGGTAAGCTCCGGCCTTGTGCATATTACCATTCAGCAGAGTATCTGCGTTTTCCTTATTACCGGTAACGGTGTACATATCGTACATGTACTCGATACCGATACTCCAAACCGGGGTAAAGTTGTACTCAACGCCCAAACCCACCGATGGAATAGCTACACAGTGCTTCATCTCGGAGGTGAAGTCGCCGTCAAAGGCACTAAATCCGATATGAGGGATAATAGACCAGTGAGCTATTTCCGGTTTGATACCCTTTTCGTTCTCCTCTAATTTATAGGGGTGAACACCCTTCACTGAGTCCTGCTTATTCTCCTGCGTCTTTTCCTCTGCAAACATAGTCACCGAGACGCACAAAAGAGCTATGATAAAAAGACTTTTCTTCATAATAGAAAAGAGTTTGTTGGTTACGTAACAATTTAAAAATTCACAATTCGGCTGCAAAGGTACAACTTTTTTTTGAAATGACCAAATATTTTCGCAAAAAAAAATATTTTTTATAGTAAGTATTGCATATGTGGAAATAATTTTGTATCTTTGCAGCGAATTTGGGAAGATGAAGGGCGAGGATTGAAAATGGTAAGCCGAATTGGAATCTAATTAATTAAAATACAAGAATATGGACATTTTAAAGCAAATGATTGCGCGCGCGAAAGCAAACCCGCAGCGCATTGTGTTGCCGGAGGGCGACGAACCTCGTACGTTGGAAGCTGCTAACATTTTGTTGAAGGACAAGATTGCGCAGCTTATTTTGATTGGTGACCCCGAGAAAATCAAAAGCATGGCTGCTGAGAAGGGGTACGAGTATATCAAAGAGGCAAAGATCGTTGATCCGATCCATGACCCGAAGATGCCGGAGTACGCAAACCTGCTCTTTGAGCTCCGTAAGGCTAAAGGAATGACGGAGGAAGAGGCTGCTAAAAAAGCACAGGATCCTTTGTACTTGGGTTGTTTGATGATCAAAGCCGGTGACGCTGATGGTGAACTCGCCGGAGCGCGTGGTACGACCGCAGATACGATCCGTCCTGCCTTCCAGATCCTGAAAACCAAACCGGGTTGCTCGATCGTGAGCGGCGCATTCCTGATGTTCACGCCGGCTAAGCACTTAGGTGAGAACGGCTTCCTGCTCTTTGCAGACTGCGCCGTGAACCCGAATCCGGATGCAAAACAGTTGGCAGAGATCGCTATCTCGACCGCTGAGACCGCACGCGCTATAGCAGGCATCGAGCCGCGCGTGGCTATGCTGAGCTTCTCCACCAAGGGCAGCGCTAAACACGAACTCGTGGACAAAGTGCAAGAGGCAACGAAGCTGGCAAAGGAGATGGCTCCGGACTTGGCACTCGATGGTGAGTTGCAAGCGGATGCAGCCTTGGTTGAGAGCGTAGCGAAGACCAAAGCACCGGGTAGCAACGTGGCAGGTAAGGCTAATGTGTTGGTATTCCCGGATCTGCAGGCAGGTAACATCGGCTACAAGCTCGTAGAGCGTTTCTCGGGCGCAGACGCAGTAGGTCCGATCCTCCAAGGTATCGCTGCTCCGGTCAATGACCTCAGCCGTGGTTGCAAAGTACAGGACATCGTACAGATGGTGGTTATTACCGCTAATCAAGCAATAAAATAAATTATAATTCACAATTCACAATTCACAAAGCGACCTACGAAGTTCTGTACAAACATAGGAGTCCGTACGGATTCTAAAATACAGTACCAAACTCCATTAGCCCTTTGTTAATTGTTCATTATTAATTGTTAATTGAATATGAAGATATTAGTATTAAACTGTGGAAGTAGCAGTATTAAGTATAAGCTCTTTGAGATGGAGAGCAAGAAAGTGATGGCACAAGGCGGTATCGAGAAGATCGGTTTGCCGGATTCTTTCCTGCTGGTGAAACTGCCGAACGGAGAGAAAGTGAAATTCGAGAAATCGATGCCGGAACACACCGTAGGTATCGAGCTCATCTTGGAGAAACTCGTCGATCCTCAGATCGGTTGCATCAAAGACCTCAAGGAGATCAACGCAGTAGGTCACCGCGTAGTCCATGGTGGTGAGAAATTCAATAAGTCCGTGCTCATCACTCCGGAAGTAAAGGAGATGATCATCAAGTGCGTGGAGTTAGCTCCGCTGCACAACCCTGCTAACCTGAAGGGTATTGATGCGATCGAGAAGATCCTGCCGGGTGTACCGCAGGTGGCTGTCTTCGACACTGCTTTCCACCAGACTATGCCGGACTACGCGTACATGTACGCGCTTCCTTATGAGTTATACGAGAAATACGCTATCCGTCGTTATGGCTTCCACGGAACGAGCCATCGTTACGTGAGCGCGCGCGTATGCGAATATTTAGGTGTAGATCCCAAAGGCAAGAAGATCGTGACCGCTCATATCGGTGGTGGTGGTAGCTGTACGGCTGTCATGGACGGTAAGAGTGTGGACACCTCTATGGGTCTCACGCCGGTAGAAGGACTCGTGATGGGTACCCGTGCCGGTGACCTCGACCTCGGTGCTGCTACTTTCATCATGGACAAAGAGCATCTGGATACAGCAGCCTTCAATAACTTGGTAAACAAGAAATCCGGTCTGCTTGGCATCTCGGGTGTTTCGAGTGACTGCCGTGACATCGAGGCTGCTATCAATCAGGGCAACAAACGTGCGGATCTGGCGCGTAAGATGTTCATCTATCGTCTGAAGAAATACATCGGTGCTTACGCTGCAGCTATGAACGGTCTCGACATCCTCGTCTTCACAGCCGGTATCGGAGAGAACGATCCGTACATCCGCGCAGAGGTGATGAAAGGTCTGTCGTTCCTCGGCATCGAGTTGGACGAAGAGGCGAACAACGTACGCGGCGAAGAGCGTATCATCTCCAAACCGGGCAGCAAAGTGACGGTGGTTCTCGTTCCGACGGACGAGGAGCTGATGATCGCTATGGATACGGAGGCGCTCGTATAAATCGACCATGCATGGTCGATGAAAACACTATACCATTTAGAAAAACACACAAACAAAATATGATCAATAAACCGATTATTTACCAGCTCTTCCCTCGTTGGTTTGCGAACTATAACGAGACGCGCAAACACAATGGAACGAAGGAGGAGAATGGTTGCGGACGGTTCTGTGACATCAACGAGCGTGCGCTCAAAGCCATCGTGGATTTGGGCGTTACGCACGTTTGGTACACCGGAGTCATCCGTCACGCAACAGCGCAGTATAACAACCCTGCTATCACCAAAGGTCTCGCCGGTTCGCCTTACGCTATTACGGATTACTACGACGTAGATCCGGACTTGGCGAAGAACGAGAGCAAACGAATGGCGGAGTTTGAAGACCTCGTCAAACGGACACACGATGCAGGCTTATCTGTTATCATCGATTTCGTCCCTAATCACGTGAGCCGTGAGTACAAGAGCTTGTGCAAACCTGCCGGCGTGGAGGATTTAGGCGAGACCGATCATCCCGAATGGGCTTTCTCTCCGCTGAATAATTTCTATTATCTGCCGGGCGAACGCTTCACGATGGATAAGGATCTGCAGGGCTACGACGAGTATCCTGCGAAAGTGACCGGAAACGACTGCTTCACCTCGCACCCGGGGCTGAACGATTGGTACGAGACGGTCAAACTGAACTACGGTGTGTACTATCAGGGAGGCGGAGAGAAGCAGTTCGATCCTATCCCCAACACGTGGATCAAGATGCGCGATATACTGCTCTTCTGGGCAGGAAAAGGTATCGACGGTGTACGGGTTGATATGGCGGAGATGGTGCCGGTGGAGTTCTTCCAATGGGCAATCTCGCAGGTGAAGAAGAAATACAAGAAGTTCATCTTCATCGGTGAGTGTTACGACCCGGGTAAGTACGACTCCTATCTGGCAGCAGGCTTTGACTACCTCTACGACAAAGTGGGGATGTACGACTACCTGCGTGGCGTGATGAGCAAAGGCTGGGGTGCCGATGGTATCACCAATCAGTGGATGCAGCACGGAGACGAGCGAATCAAACATATGCTCTATTTCCTTGAGAACCACGACGAGCAGCGTCTGGCAAGCGGATTCTTCTGCGGGGACGGTCATTGTGCCGAACCGGCGATGATCGTAGCAGCAACCCTCAACCAGTGCCCCGTGATGATCTACTCCGGTCAGGAGTTAGGCGAACGAGGCATGGATATGGAGGGCTTCAGCGGTATCGACGGACGTACTACCATCTTTGACTACTGGGGCGTGAAGAGCCTGCAAGAATGGGCGAACAAAGGTAAGTTCGACGGTGCCAAGATGAATGAGTCCAAGCGAGAGATCCGTGCGTTCTACCGGAATCTGCTGACCTTAGCCCGTGAGGACAAAGCGATCCAGAAAGGGGCAATGTACGACATCACCTACGCGCAAGGAGAGGGCTTTGACAAGAAGAAACAGTTTGCTTTCCTTCGTCATATCAAAGGCGAGACGCTCTTGGTAGTCGTCAATTTCCATGACCGCGAGCAGTACGTCAAAGTGCGTGTGCCCAACGATGCGTTCGTCTATTTAGGTTTGGAAGGCAAGACCGAAGCGGTAGCTACCGACTTGCTCCACGGCGGTCCTAAGCAGACAGTCAACTTCACGCCCGACTCCGTGATCGAGATTCCGCTGCAGGCGTGGAAAGGAGTCATTCTGAAAATCCGGTAACACGGATTTTCAGAAATTAAAAATTTAAAATTAAGAATTAAAAATTATTGGAAACATTTAAAGACATAATGCGTTTGGTGAGGTGGAGCAATCTGCTCTTCCTCGCCGCGCTGGTTTGGCTGATGGAGAAATGGGTAGCTACGCCGATCTTGGACGCTGCGGCGTTCGGAGAGCAGTTACCTTGGTATCAACTGCTGTTGGTGATGTTGGCAACGGTGCTGATTGCTGCCGGTGGCTACGTCATCAATGATTATTTCGATGTGAAGATCGACCGCATCAACCGTCCGGATGAGGTGGTGGTCACGCGTAGCGTGAGCAAACCGGATGCCATGCGTCTGAGCCTTTGGCTGAGCGGAGCAGGTCTGGTCTGCGGATTGGTGGAAGCGTGGTTGCTGCGTAGCATGACTATCGGAATCATCTTCATCATCGTACCCGGACTGTTGTGGTTCTACTCCAGCAGTTACAAACGTCTTTTCATGATCGGCAATCTGACGATCGCTCTGTTATCTGCCTTGACGCCGCTGTTGGTAGCGATGGTGAACGTTGCATTGCTGCAACTGCGCTACGCCGCTATCCTGCCTTATACCTCCCTGACCCACGATCTCTATGCGTGGTTAGGCGGGTTCGCACTCTTCGCTTTTCTGCTTACGTGGATTCGCGAAATCATCAAAGATATACAGGACCAGATGGGAGATCGGGAATTGGAATGTCACTCCTTGCCGGTGGTGTGGGGTGAATTATGGACGAAGATCTTCGTGACGGTGCTGATGATCTTTACCTTGGCAGTGATCGGTCATCTTTGGTATCACGTACTGCCGTTCCCGACCACATGGAGCACCCTCAGCACGCGGTATATCGTCTTTGGTATCGTGATTCCGATGCTTTGTTCGCTGGCTTTGCTTTGGTCAGCGAAGATCCCCTCCGATTATAAAACGTGCCAGCAGTTAGTGAAATTCACTATGCTGCTGGGCGTTCTATACAGTTTCTGTATTGTCAGAGGACTTACTTGAGTGCAATAACCTGTGCTTCCTGATTATTCATGTTCGGCATCGTCCGTCCGACTCCTGCATTGATATAGGTGGGGTCGCAAACGATGTACTTGCGGTTCTTATAGGTGAGGTAATCGCCTTTCTCGTCATTGCTGAATCCTACCGCCGCTGCGAGGTGCCCCGGGTAATAGAGCAGCACTACGTCCAATCCCACTAAGTCTCTTACCAGACGCGAGAAGAGAATAGCGCGGTCTTCGCAGTCGCAATACGGATAATACAGTGTCTCTTGGGCAAAGAAAGCACGATCCTGTCCCCATACATTATCATCCAAACGATATTCAAAAGCGGTCTGCACCCAGTTCAGCAGGATCTCCACTGCCTGCCGTTCGTTCATTCCCTCGATGGTCTTTTTCAAAGGCGGATAGAGTGCGTTCTGGACGCTCTTGTCCAGCGGCGTGTTGGCATAGGCTGCCCAACGGGTAGTCGCATTGCCTTTGTAGCAAGCCTGCGGGTAGGTATCGAAGAAATCAATGAGGTTCTTGTTCACGCTCACGGAGGCCGTCACACCTTTCTTGGAACTCAGCGTACGTTTGGGTGTCGGTTCGCCGGCTAACTTCGGCAGTTTGGCAATCTGCATGGACAGAGAATGCTCTTTCTCGTATTTCGATTCGCAGATGTGCATCTTGCTGTTCTTGTCGCCGCTGACGACGTAGAACTTCGTGCCGTCTAACTTATAGAACCGGTATCCGTAGATGTCGTAGAGACTGGCTACCAACATCTGCAACTTACCTTCGCTGACGCCCAGACGAATGCGGTAACCGGATTGTACCATGAGGAAAGCTTGGGCGAGGGTGGCTTCGTTGGATTTGCCGTACTGCTTCTCGCACACTTTGCCTAACATATTCATGTACGCCCAGTCGCATAGCGAGTTGCCTTTGCGGGCATCCAGAGCGGTCTTGACGGTGATGTCGTATTTGGAGTCGGAGAGCGTCTGCCAAGCATCGGCGATAGAGTTCTCATCCGTTCCTTTGAGTTTGAGCTGGTCGTCTTTCGGAAAACCGAGAGTTACTAATGCGCCGTAGTACGATATGGACACGCGTTTGAAATCCTCCTCTTTGGGCTTCACCGGAGCAATAGGCTCGGGTTCGGGTGCCGGTTGCGGAATGACGATGACGGTCGGTTTGACGGCAATAGGCACTGGAGCCGGTTCAAGGCTCTGTTGCGGTACGGGCAGCGAAGCAATATCTTCTTTGACAATCGGCTGCGGCTGCTGAGGAGTCTGCTTTGGAGTCTGTTGCGGAGCAACGGGTTTGGGCTTTTGGGGTTGCGGAGCTGGAGCCGGATCTTCATAGATCACCGGTTCGATGGATTTCTCCTCTTTGGGCACTTCCGCCTCATGCGCAGGAAACTCCTTCCATGCGCGACGCATGAACTCTGCGTACTCCTCGTTAACGCGTTTGCGGAATGCGTTGTATTCCTCCTCTTGGTTTTGCTTGAACTGATTGAATTCTTTCGCCTGCTGCTGTTTGAAGGCTTCGAAACTATCCATCTGTGCTGCGATTGGCAACGCAAGGATAAGCGAAAGGAAAAGCGCCGTTTTTCTCATGATCGTTTAGTCTTTGGTAAAATGATAGGTAGATCGTCTGTTGGTCTCCTTGAGACTTATATTACAACTGTCCACGACAGTGACGATGAACGTGTGAGCGATAGGTACATCCCGAAAATCCATGGTAGCGTACTCGCGGAGGGTATCTTTGTTTTTCTCCCATCGGAACCATCCGTTACCGTGATAACTGAGATCCTCCTCCATCACATCTTCGTTAATGTCCCATTCTTTGCCCCAATAGTGTCCCTCACCGTCATCGTCGTCATAATAGACCTTATACCAGCCCGGTTTCTCTACACTAAGCCATTTGCCGACCATCGTAGGGTCAGCAGGTGGTACTTCGTCTTCGAAATAAATAACACTATTGGTGGAATGTTCGTCAAGAGTCATCTCCCCTTCCTCGGGCTCAGCCTCTTGCGGGGTCGTAGCGCGATAGTGCAACCAGATTGCCGCACTCACTACTGCGCCGATCACCAGCGCACAAACGATGAATATGAGCGGTTTCTTTGTCATGGATCCGTGCCCATCTAAGTCTTGCGGAAAGAGAGGGATTTCTTCGTAATCCCCACAGGCTGCCGCAAGCATCCTGTGCAATCCTTTGCTAATGTTTACGCCTCAAGCAAGCTTGGTCGGTAAACATTCTCAAAGTCTTGCGGAAAGAGAGGGATTCGAACCCCCGGTACCTTTCAGTACTTCGGTTTTCAAGACCGACGCAATAGACCACTCTGCCATCTTTCCTTTTTCAAATCGGGCACAAAGGTACTGCTTTTTTGCGATATATGCAAATATTTTTGTGTTTTTTTTTGCGTATATCAGAAAAAAGCAGTAATTTTGCACCATGAAATGCTATTCTATGCTTGCCAAGACCTTCAAAGGCTTGGAACAAGTGCTCGCTCAGGAGCTGATTGAGTTGGGTGCTAATGATGTACAAATAGAGCGTCGGGCAGTGTCGTTTAAGGGCGACAAAGCGCTGCTCTATCGTGCTAATCTCTGTCTGAGGACAGCGAGCCGTGTGTTGGTGCCCGTTGCCCAAGGGCAGTTGAAACTCAAGAACGGTACCTCCAAACTCAAACCCGAGGATTGGTTGTACGAATTGGTCAAGGCGGTCAACTGGTCGCTGTACATGACGGAGAACACCACCTTCGCTATCGATGCTACGGTCTATAGCGAGACCTTCCGTAACAGTCGTTTTGTTACCTATCGCGTCAAGGATGCGGTCGCTGATTATTGGCAGGAACGTGCAGGCAAACGTCCGAACGTCAAAGTCACCGATCCGGAGCTCTATATCAACGTTCATATAGGCGCAGAGCGCGTGACGGTCAGTCTGGACAGCAGCGGTGAGAGTCTCCATAAACGCGGTTACCGTGTAGCCAACACCGAAGCGCCTATCAACGAAGCTTTAGCAGCAGGCATGTTGCTCTTGGCGGGTTGGAAAGGGCAGTCCGATTTCTACGACCCCATGTGCGGTTCGGGTACTATACCTATCGAAGCTGCGCTTATTGCGCGCAACATCGCACCGGGTGTCTTCCGGCAGTCTTTCGCTTTTGAGAAATGGCTTGATTTTGATGCCGAGTTGTGGAGTGAGATCTACAATGACGATAGTCATGAGCGCGAGTTCCACCATAAGATCTATGGTTCGGACGCCTCTTTCTATGCCATCCAACAAGCTACCAAGAACGTCAAGTCCGCCGGTGTCCAGCGCGATGTCGAACTCAAACAAATCCGCTTGGAGGAAATAATCGCGCCCTTTAGTGACAAAGAAATGTCCAATCTCCAATCTCCAATCTCAAATGACAAATGTCAAATCTCAAATCCATCACCTTTGGTGATGCTCAACCCTCCTTACGGTGAGCGTCTGGCGTCCAACAAAGACATGGAGTTGCTTTACGGTAAGATCGGTACGGCGCTCAAGCATCAGTTTGCAGGTTCTACCGCGTGGATCATCTCCTCCAACGATGCAGCTATGAAATGTATTGGTCTCAAACCCTCAAAGAAGCTGCACCTCCTCAACGGCGAATTGGATTGTCAGTTTAACCGCTACGACCTCTTCGCCGGCAAACGGAATGACCAGCATGGTCATTCGTTAAATAGTTAAAATGGTTTTGATTGCATCAAAACGTTAAATTGTTAATATGGACCAACGACCAACGACTAACGACCAACGACCAATGACTAACGACCAACGACCAATCTACATCGCCGATTTTAACTATCCCCTGCCGGATGAGCGGATAGCCAAGTACCCCCTGCCCGAACGTGACCACAGCAAACTGTTGGTCTATCGCGACGGTAAGGTCAGTGAAGACCGGTTCTACAACGTAGGCGACTATATCGCGCCTCATTCTCTCCTTGTTTATAATAACACGCGCGTGATACAGGCGCGCTTGGAGTTCCATAAAACCACCGGAGCCCGCATCGAGGTCTTCTGTCTCGAACCCCTTGAGCCGCATGACTACCAACTCTCGCTCGGCTCTACCACCGGTTGTACATGGAAATGTATGGTGGGCAATGCCAAGAAATGGAAGGAGGAAAACCTCTCCCTAACCCTCTCCTCAAGCGAGGGAACGGAGTTGCAGTTGAGAGCCTATTTGGCAGGACACACGGGCAACACCTATGCCGTGCGTTTTGAGTGGGATGGAGAAGGGGTCTCCTTTGCCGAGATACTCGACGCTGTAGGTGAACTGCCTATTCCTCCGTACTTGAACCGCAAGACGGAGAAGAGCGATCTCAAGACCTATCAGACGGTCTATTCGCGCATCAAAGGTTCGGTGGCTGCACCTACCGCAGGCCTGCATTTTACGGACGCTGTGCTGGATAACTTACGCTCCCGTGGAATAGAGACCGATGAGGTGACGCTCCATGTAGGCGCAGGTACGTTCCTGCCCGTCAAGACCGCCGATGCCAACGAGCACACCATGCACACCGAGATCATCGCTGTCCCCAAAGCCACTATCGAACATATTCTCAACAAATTAGGAAAGATAGTTGCCGTGGGTACCACCAGTATGCGGACATTGGAGTCGCTGTATTTTATAGGTCGGCAGTTCCTGAATATGGAGCCTGTTCGATACAAAGAGATAGAGACGATCCACGTTGGACAGTTTGAACCCTATGAGGAAGCGCCTGATGCGCCACTTCCAAGTACCAAAGAGGCGCTACAAGCGATCCTGAACTATCTGGAAGCGACCCAACAGAATACCCTTCACGGCGAAACACAGATCATGATCAAGCCCGGCTATTCTTTCCACGTGGTGGATCAGCTGATCACCAATTTCCACCAACCGCAATCGACCCTCCTGCTGCTGGTCAGTGCTTTTGTCGGTGGCGATTGGCACACGATCTATGACTACGCCCTCTCCCATGACTTCCGCTTCCTCTCCTACGGCGACAGCTCCATCCTGAACCGAAGATAACCCTTTACGCCGCGTAAATCGTACATATAACTAAATCGTACATAAATCGTACATCGTACATCTTTAAATCGTACATATGCTCGATACTCATTGCCACATAGATGAAGAGGCGTTTGCCGCCGATCGTGAAGAGGTCATTGCTCGTCAGCGTGCAGCTGGCGTGGAAGCGATGATCGTACCCGGAGTGAATGTAGCGTCCATCGACACCGTCTTGGAGGTCTGCCATCAGCACCAGGGATATTGTTTTCCGGCTTTGGGACTTCATCCCGAAGATGTCAAAGCCGATTGGCAAACCGCGCTGGAGACCGTCGAGACGGCTATCCGTGCCCATCGGTCTGAACTGGTGGCAATTGGGGAGATCGGGCTTGATTATTATTGGGATAAGACCTATAAAGCGGAGCAGCAAGAGGTGCTTCGGCGTCAACTCCTGCTTGCCCGCGAACTGGATTTACCGGTCATCCTCCACAACCGCGAAGCCACCGAAGACATCGTACGGCTCGTACACGAAGCCGCAAATGCAAAATTAAAAATTAAAAATGACGAATTAAAGCCTCTACGCGGCGTGTTCCACTGCTTTAATGGAAGCAAGGAGACCGCGCAGCAGATTCTCGAGATGGGTTTCTACCTTGGTATAGGTGGTGTCCTGACCTTCAAAAACTGCAAGTTAGCCGATACCCTATCGGACTTGAATGCTCAATGGTCCAATGGTTCAATCAATCGTACCTCGTCAATCGTCCAATCGTCACTTTTCGAGCGCCTTGTGCTCGAAACCGATGCTCCTTACATGGCGCCTGTGCCTCATCGAGGCGAACGCAACGAGAGCCGTTTCATCCGGCACGTAGCCGATCGTCTCGCCGTGGTCTTTTCCACCACTCCCGATGCCATCATCGCCCAAACCACCACCAACGCCAAACGTCTTTTCGGTCTCTAAACATCCCGCTCTACGTCACCCTCGCCCTTCCTATTCTTCGCTGAAATGAACGAGGACGTTGCGGTAGGAGTTGAAGATCTTCGATTTGGACACAAAACCGAGGTAATGCTTGTCGGCATCCACTACCGGCAGATTCCATGCTCCGGTGTCTTCGAAGGTCTCCATCACTTTGTCCATCGGCAGATCAAACTGCAAGACAGCAGGGGGAGATGTGATGAGTTGTCCTACCGTAAATCGTTTGTAGAGACGGGGTTGGAACATGATGTTGCGTACCTCGTCTAAGAGTAGGATACCCTTCAGACGACCGTCATGGTCGATGACCGGGAAGATGTTTCGCCGGCTTTCGCTGATGACCTTTACCAACTCACCCAGAGTCATCTCCGGGAAGATGGTCACGAAATCCGTCTCCAAAACGCTATCCATCTTCAAGAGAGTCAGCACATTACGGTCTTTGTTATGGGTCAGCAGCTCGCCTTTCTGCGCCAGACGCATGGCGTACAACGAGTGCGGCTCGAAGAGCATGATCGTCAGATACGAGATCACGCTGACAATCATCAGTGGCATGAAGAGATGGTAACCGCCGGTCAGTTCGGCAATGAGGAAGATACCGGTCAGCGGTGCGTGCATGACGCCGGACATCAGTCCCGCCATGCCTACCAACGCAAAATTCGTCTCCGGAACAAGCAGTCCGCAGAGGTTCATGATACGAGCCGTTACAAAACCCGTGATAGCACCCATGAAGAGCGAAGGCGCGAAGATACCTCCGACACCACCACCGCCGTTGGTTGCCACCGAAGCGATGATCTTCACGAAGATAATCGCTATGAAATAGACAAGTAGCAACAGTTGCGTATTGAGCGTAGAGAGCTGGGCGTAGAAATCGGTAGGGAAGATATATTTTTCCAAGGGACTATTCTCCAAGGCGCTGATACTGTCGCCGTTGATGAGCTGACGGATGACATCGTAACCTTCACCGTAGAGCGGTGGGAAAAGGAAGATCAAGATACTCAGCGTCAGTCCTCCAACGATGATCTTTGCACCTATGCTGCGGACGTTGGTCTTCATCCATCGCTCCAGACCGTTCATGCCTCGCGTGAAATAGAGGCTGATCAGACCGCAGACTAATCCCAAGATCAGGTACCACGGAATACGATGAACGAGGAACGGTTCTGCTACATCCAAGGGGAACATCGGTTCTGCGCCGGTGAGGATATACGAGATAGCCGTAGCGGTGACCGATGAGATCAGTAGCGGTGCCACCGAGGTCATCGTCAGATCCATCATCAGCACTTCGAGCGTGAAGACCAAACCGGCTATCGGGGCTTTGAAGATGCCACCTATAGCCCCTGCAGCACCGCAACCGATCATGAGCATCATCGTCTTTTGGTCAAGCCGGAAGGCTTTCGCGAGGTTCGAACCGATAGCAGCACCGGTCAGTACGATAGGTGCCTCTGCTCCGACCGATCCACCGAAACCGATAGTCAGACCCGAACCCACTACGGACGACCACATGTTGTGGGCTTTGATGATCGATTTGCGTTGTGAGATGGCATAGAGGATCTTGGTGATACCGTGCGAAATATCGTCCCGCACGATATATTTGACGAAAAGCGCCGCAAGGGTAATACCGATGATAGGCGTGATGAGGTACCACCATGTGTGTTCGTCGGCAATCAGCTGCTCCTCCACGAGCTGTTGGATGAAATGAATGAAGTTCTTCAGAATAGCTGCGGCTGCGGCTGAGAACGTACCCACAAAGAACGACAGCAAAAGCACCAAATGCTTCTCACTCAGGTGCTTCTCCCTCCATTCTATGATGGTATCATAGAAATTTGATATTTGAGATTTTATATTTGACATTTAACCTCTAACCTTTAACCTCTCCCCTTTCAGGGGGAGTCGGAGGGGGCTTCTCAATTATCCCATCCTATGCCTTTGTACTTATCGAGGTCCCATTCTTCCTCTACTTCATTGAGATAGATGGTGCCTTCTTCCTCTTCGTCTGAATTCTGAACGCTCTCCTCCGGACTCTCTATGACGGTCACGTCTATCGGCGCATGAGAGATCTCGATGACTTGGTTCTGCTCCTTGTTCAGTTCCTCCCAAAGGGCATCTTTGAGAGCGTCAATACCTTCGTTTTGTACCGATGAAATCGGCAAAACTTCGATGTTCAGGTGCTCTTTGAGTTGCTGGAGATCAATAGGCGGCAGTTCGTTGCCTTCATCGTCCAGACGCGGCAGGTCGGTCTTGGTAACAGCCAGTATGCGCGCCTTGGTCAGCAACTCGGGGTTGTATTGCTCCAACTCATTGAGTAGGATCTTATACTCCGCCTCGATATCGGGGCTGGTAGCCGGAACCATGAAGAGCAGTACTGCATTGCGCTCAATGTGTCTGAGGAACCGCAAACCGAGTCCCTTGCCTTCGCTCGCACCCTCGATGATACCGGGGATATCTGCCATACAGAACGACCGTCCGTCGCGATAGGAGACGATGCCGAGTTGCGGCGTAAGGGTTGTGAACGGATAGTCCGCGATCTCGGGTTTGGCGGCAGAGACGACGCTGAGCAGCGTCGATTTGCCTGCATTCGGAAAACCGACCAGACCCACATCTGCCAGCACTTTGAGCTGCATGATGACGGTGCGTTCTTGCGCCGGTTCGCCGGGTTGCGCATAACGCGGAGCTTGGTTAGTAGCCGTACGGAAATGCCAGTTGCCTAAACCTCCGCGACCTCCCTTGAGGAGCACGACCTTTTCGTCATGCGCCTTCACTTCGCATATATACTCACCCGTCTCACCGTCGTAAACAACCGTTCCGCAAGGCACTTCGATGATCTTATCCTCTCCGTCCTTACCGAACGAACGGCTCTGACCGCCTTTGCCTCCGTCGGTAGCCATGATATGTTTCTGGTACTTGAGGTGGAGTAGCGTCCAGAGGTTTCTATTGCCGCGAAGGATCACCGACCCGCCTTTACCTCCGTCACCGCCGTCGGGTCCGCCTTTGGGCAGATACTTAGCGCGATGAAGGTGCATACAACCGGCACCGCCCTTTCCGGAGCGGCAGTAGATCTTTACGTAGTCGATGAAATTCGCAGCCATAAGCTATTAATTGTTAATTACTAATTGTTAATTATTCATTGATTTGTCAATGATTCGCATGATCTGGAGGAACACGTCCGCCATGGAGTGATTGCCGTTCACTGCGCAGTAGTTACCGTGATGCAGGTAGTAGTGTGCAATGGGTTCTGTCTGCTGGTGATAGACTGCGATACGGTGACGGATCGTATTGAGATTATCGTCCGCACGACCGCTTACCTTACCGCGCTCAATCAGACGCTGGATCAGCAACTGCTCATCGACCATCAGATCGATCATCAGACCTTCCATACCATATTTTTTGAGCATCTCGGTGAGTGCTTCTGCTTGCGCGACGGTACGTGGATAACCGTCAAAGATCGTTCCCTTGCAGTCCTCAGGCAGAGAAGCGATGTAATTCTCGATCACACCGTTGATCATCTCGTCCGGGACGAGGTTTCCTTTGGCGATCAGGGCATCGATCTGTTTGCCGAGTTCGCTACCCTTGGCGATCTCAGCGCGGAGTACATCTCCTGTGGAGAGATGTTGCAGCCCGTATTTCTGGGCAATAAAAGCCGATTGCGTGCCCTTTCCGCTACCCGGGGCTCCGCATAAGATAATATTCAGCATAATTTCCTTAAATTAAACAGACGCAAAACGAGTTGCCCGTTATGGAGAGCAACTCGTTTGCGAAGTACGTTGCCTGATTAGAGAGCGAACTTAGCGCCGGCTTTGATTTTAACGACCTTCTTAGCAGGAACGTCAACGATAGCGCCCGTACGCGGGTTTTTAGCCTTGCGAGCAGCCTTCTGAGCTACTGCGATAGTAGCATAACCTACGAGCTGTACGCCTTCGCCTTTCTTAACTGCCTCAACAGCTGCCTCGAGAGCTGCGTCGATAACTTTTGCTGCCTCTGCTTTGCTTACCTGAGCCTTTGCTGCAGCAGCTTCAATAAGTGCCAACTTGTTCATAATAATGTAATTTTAGTTTATTAAAAATGTGAATTTATAGTTTCCTTATTCGGAATGCGCTGCAAAGTTACAACTTTTTCTTTAATCTGCAAACATTTTTGGCAAAAAAAATGCGTTTTTTGCAAAAAAAACTACTTTTTTGTCATTTTTTGGCACTTTTTATGTGGTTATATCATAAAAAAGCAGTAATTTTGTAGCCGTTATGAGAAATTTACCAACTGTTACGCGCTACCTGTTGGTAGCCAACTTGATTGTTTTTCTGCTGACCTCTATTTTAATGAGGAGCGGAGTGGATTTGAATGCGATTTGCGGACTCCATTATTTTGGTGCGGAGTCCTTCCATTGGTGGCAACCGTTCACCTACATGTTCCTTCATGCGGATCTGAGTCATATATTTTTTAATATGTTCGCCGTGTGGATGTTTGCTCCGATGATTGAGCAGCAGTGGGGCGAGAGGCGTTTCCTTGTGTATTACCTCGTTTGCGGACTTGGTGCTGCTTTGGTACAGGAGCTCGTCTGGATGCTGATGTTGGATAACATGAGTGCGACCTACAGTGCCGCTTCGCTTGCCCACATGGCCTATTTTATGAATACCATCGGCGCTTCCGGTGCCGTGTTCGGTATCTTGTTCGCCTTCGGATGGCTTTATCCCGATGTGCCGATGTTCATCATCTTCGTCCCCGTGCCTATACGTGCGCGCACGTTCGTAATTATCTACGCTCTCATCGAGCTCTTTGCCGGTTTGGGTTCCGTAGCAGGCATCTCAGCCGATCATGTAGCGCATTTCGCACATTTGGGAGGATTCCTCTTCGGATGGTTGCTTGTCTTATTCTGGAAAAAGACCAATTGGTGCGAACCCGGTGAACTATGGAATAAGATCCGCACTAAATTAGGCGGTTCTCATCGTCCGGATAGCACCAAGGACGATAAGTTCGATGGCTATCACTATCAAAGAAGACTCTGAAAATTCGCTCTGCGAATAATCGTTCGAGCGAAGCGAGAAAAGAACTCTGAATTCTGAACTCTGAAATCTGAACTCTGAACTCTGAATGCTATCCGCTCTCCTCATAGCAATCACCGTTATGACCTGGAATACGGGTCGTATGGGCGAGTTTAAGAAGCCCGACAAGAACGAGGTGCTGCAATACCTGTTGCAGCAGGATGCTGATGTGGTGTGTTTGCAAGAGGTCGATGTCTATAAAGACGATCATTTCCTCACCCTGCCGGATGTCAAAAAGACCTTGAGCCCCAAATATCCTTATTCGTATCTGGATTTCTCGGTGTATAACAAGCGCCATCAGTACGGCACCATGGTCTGGTCCAAATACCCGCTTATTCATAAGCAAAGTATTCATTATGAGTCGTTTGGCAACCTCTCTAACCGTTGTGATATAGTGGTAGGGAAAGACACCTTCCGGCTGTTTAATAACCACTTGGAGTCCTATAAATTGGATTCGGAAGACCTGCAGGATGTTAATAAGATTGAGCAGAAATGGAAACGGGCGATTCCTTTGCGTAACAAACAGGCACAGGTGGTGCGCGCGGAGATTGATGAGAGCCCTTATCCTGTCATCGTAGTCGGCGATTTCAATTCGCCTATTCTCAGTTATGCCTACTGGTGTCTGAGCCGCGGTTTGCACGACGCATGGAGCGAGACGCATTCGTTTTTTGACGACGGAGACACCTATACCTACAAAGGCTTCGGTCTACGGATCGATTATATCCTGTGTTCCGCCCCCTTGAAACCAATCCGTTGCACAATACCCAAAACAACCGGCTCTGATCATAAGCCGGTTGTTGCAACGCTCGATTGGTAAACCCAGAGTACAGACCTATTCACTATTGGACTATCGACTATCGACTAACGACCAACGACTTAATTCGTAATTTTTAATTTTTAATTTTTAATTCCTCGGCCCCAACGTGACGAGCGGCACGATCATCTCTTCGAGCGATATACCGCCATGTTGGAACGTGTTACGGTAGTACTGTGCGTAGTAGTTGAACTGATTCGGGTACGCAAAGAAATCGCTTCCCGTGCAGAACGCATAGCTGCTGCTGACGTTCGGACAGGGCAGACCGACCCGTTTGGGCTGCTCGATGGAGAAGACGTTCTTGGACGAGCAGTTAAGCGCCTTGCCTACTTTGTAGCGGATATTCGTATTGGTGTTCTTGTCCGCGATGATCTGCACGGCGTTCTTCACCCTTGTGGTGCCGTGGTCGGTGGTCAGCACCAACGTGAACCCTAACTCCGCTGCACGGCGTAACAGGTCATAAATAGGGGAGTGCCTGAACCAACTCAGCGTCAGGCTCCTGTATGCCGCCTCGTCGTTTGCCAACTCACGCATCATCTTGCTCTCCGTACGCGAGTGAGAAAGCATATCAATGAAATTGAGCACTACGATATTCAGCGGTGCAGTCACACCCTTCAGCTGATGAACCACTTTCTCGCAAAAATCACTCTCGTTGACCTTCCAGTAGTTAAAACTCTCCCTTCTCCGATACCGGTCGAGAAGCGTCTGAACAAGCTCTTTCTCGTGTTGGTTCTTGCTCTCCTCGTCTCCTTCTTCTACCCAATACTGCGGGTACATCTGTTGGATCTGAAGGGGCAGCAGACCCGAGAAAATAGCATTTCGGGCATACTGGGTAGCCGTCGGTAAGATAGTGGTGTACTGCTCCTCATGACGGATAGAGTAGAACTCGCTGATCAGCGGCTGAATCGTCTTCCACTGGTCGTAACGGAAGTTGTCGATCACGCAAAGCAGCACTTTCTCCCCTTGGTCAAGCAGCGGAAAAACGGCGTGTTTCATCACATCGTGCGACATAACCGGTCTGGTAACTTGGTCTGTATTCTGTACTCTGTCAGTGAAACGGTCTGTACTCTCAAACCAACTCTCGTAGTTCTTCGCTATCCATTTGCCAAAAGCAGCATTCGCTTGCGTGCGTTGGTCATCGATGAGCGAACGCATCGGTGCGTTCTCCAACTCGATGTCCCATTTGCTGAGCGTACGCTCGATGGCTTGCCATTCTTCGATGGTCGTAGCCGTGTCGATCATATACGAGATGTCGCTCCATTCCTGACGGTAGTTCTGCTGAACCTGCTCCGTGACGATCTCCTGCTGATGAATATGTTTCTTGAGACATAGCAGGATCTGACTCGGGTTAACGGGCTTGATCAGGTAATCGGCTATCTTCTCGCCTATCGCCTGTTCCATGATGTGCTCCTCTTCGGATTTGGTGATCATTACTACCGGCACTTCGGGCCGCAACCGTTTGATCTCCTGCAAGGTCTCCAAACCGGTCATTCCGGGCATGTTCTCATCTAAAAAGACGATGGCGAAATGGTTGTCACCATCTCCTTTTTCGCCTTTCACGATCTGCAATGCGTCCTCGCCGTTCGAAGCCGACACCACTTCGTACCCTTTATTTTTCAAATAAATAATATACGGTTGCAACAAGTCAATCTCGTCATCAACCCACAAAATCCGATTCATATAGCAATCTTCTTTTTTATTTTCAATCACCTTTCGCCTTTATAATCCCTTTCGCCATTCGCCTTTGTAGTGCCATTCGCCATTCGCCTTTAGCCATTATAATATCCTTAACAAAAATTATGCCGTTTGCTCACTTTTTCTCTTTTTTTATTATAAATTCAACCCTTCTTTTTCGTCGACTTCTCGGGACCTTAGTTCCAATCTCGCTGAAATACAGTAGTATTCATGTGGTGTTCGTGTGGTAATCGTTGGGTAGTCGTGTAGTCATCGTGTGGTCATCGTGTGGTAATCCTAGACCATTGCAGATAGTATCGATATACCATTGTGTACCGTTTCCCTTCTTTCTCTCTCCTCTTTCGTCTCTCCTCTTTCCTCTTTTTTACCCTAAAATCGTCGAATTATCGAATTTTTAATTCTTAATTTTTAATTTTTAATTCTTTTTCTTGCATATATGCAAAAAAAAGCGTACCTTTGTGCCCGATATAAATCTATGTCTTATGAAAAAGATCGTTGTTTTTACCGGTGCTGGTGTGAGCGCCGAAAGCGGACTCGGTACCTTCCGAGACAGTGATGGACTCTGGGAGCATTACCGCGTCGAAGATGTGTGTACGCATGAAGCATGGTTGAGTAACCCGCAGTTATGCGTTAAGTTCTATAACGACCGTCGTCGTGATGCCCTTGCAGCGCAGCCGAATGCTGCCCATATAGCGATCGCTAAGCTCCAACAGGCCTTTCCTGATACGCAGATCATCACCCAAAATATCGATGACCTGCACGAGCGGGCAGGGGCGAAGAACGTAGTGCATCTCCACGGCGAGATCACCAAACTCCGTTCCTCTATCAATGAGACCGCTACCGTTCCTCTGGAGGGTTGGGAGCAGCACTACGGCGACAAACACCCGGATGGCTCCTTATTAAGACCGTATATCGTCTTCTTTGGCGAAGGTGTGCCGTATTTTGATGAGGCGTGCCGCATTGCTTCTACAGCCGACATCATGATTGTTGTGGGTACGAGTCTGAACGTGTACCCAGCTGCCTCGCTCCTCCATTATACCAAACCCGGTATTCCTATCTATTTCGTGGATCCCGGACAACCGGAGTTTGGCGTCTGGGCGGATCATATTACTCATATCAAGAAAAAAGCCACCGAAGGCGTCCCCGAACTTGTCGAGAAACTGATTCATAATGAGACTTTTTAAGCGTATCATAGTTTGGTTTGCCATCATGGCAGTGCTCACCTTGCTTGCCATGGGCGTGTGGATTGCGGTAATCGGCAATAATCAAACGACAGAAGGACTCAAATGGTTGCAGTTCTTGCAGACTGTGGGTACGTTCCTTCTGCCGCCTATCTTCTGCGCATGGCTCTGGAGCGAGAACCATCGTCCTTTTGAATGGTTGAAACTCAATAATGGAGCCGACGGATTGTCTTTCGCTTTAGCGATAGGCATCATGGTGTGCGCTATTCCTGCTATCAACCTCTTAGCGGATCTCAACAGCCGCATCGATTTGCCCGATTCTCTCGATTCTATCGAGCAAAAACTGCGTGCGATGGAGGAATCTGCTGCGGCTTTGACAGTACGATTTCTGCAGGCAGATAACCTTGGTGGATTGCTCCTTAACATCGGTCTGATGGCGCTTCTGCCTGCTCTCTCCGAAGAACTCACGTTCCGCGGCACCCTCCAACAAACCCTTGCGGACGGTCAGAAACCCGCTACCGCCATCTGGGTGACCGCTTTCATCTTCTCGGCGGTACATATGCAGTTCTACGGATTCATCCCGAGAATGCTGATGGGCGCGATGTTCGGATATATATTCGTGTGGTCGGGCTGTCTATGGATCCCGATAGTGATGCATCTGGTCAACAATAGCCTTGCGGTGCTCTTCTATTACTTCTGCTCGCAGCCTGCCGATGGCTCGTCTTTGACGGATAGCAAAAATATCGCCGACACGTTCGGTGCCGGCGATACATGGTGGATAGGCGTTCTCAGTCTCCTTATTACATGTCTGGGTCTACTAATATTCTACCGCAGAACTCACACACGATGATTTTCTTACGTGTACGGATATCCAACTGACGCTGTGCAGGGATCTTAGCGTGGCAACCACCGCACGAGTCACGCTCGATCTTAACTACAGCCAGACCGTTGCGTGCGTTCTTACGAATACGGTTGAAAGCAGTCAACAGACGCTCATCGATTTTCTTGGACAAATCTGCCGCTTTGACCATCAACGACTCCATCTCCGCTTTCGTCTCCGCTAAGATCTGATCCAGCTCCGAGCGTTTCTGGTTCAGATCCACCGTGCGCTCCTCGATGGTCTTAGTGGTGTGAGCCTTGTCTGCGATACGAGCCTCTAACTCCTGCGTGAAATATTTGATCTTACGCTGTGATGCCTCGATCTCCAACTCCTGATACTCGATCTCCTTGTTCAGGTTGTCGAACTCGCGGTTGTTACGAACGGTGTTCTGCTGCTCTTTGTAGCGCGAGATAGACGCATTAGCGTTCTCGGTACGTACACGATGATCAGAGATCTGAGTCTCGCACTCTTTGATCTCATTCTCGATATTAGTCAGACGGGTCTTCAGACCTTCCACTTCGTCCGACATATCTTTCACTTCCTGGGGCAATTCGCCTGCTAAGGTACGCAGGTTGTCGATCTTGGTATCGACTTGCTGCAACTCGTAGAGCGCCTTCAGCTTGTCCTCTACTGTCAATTCTTTTACTCTTGCCATAATATAGTTGTTTAATTCTTAATTTTTAATTTTTAATTGAATCGGCGTTCTGTCCTTCTCGCTGATGATACATCTCAGTCCCATGGGCTCTAATATATCTCGAAATATCTCCCTTGCATGCCGCTCAGAGTACCAATGATCGATGTCTATCAGACCGATCCGTCCTTCTGCGTCTTGGAACTCATGGTATTTGCAATCGGCTGTGATATACACATCAGCTCCCTGTCGGATCGCTTCTTCGATAAATTCAGCCCCCGAACCACCGCATAAAGCTACGGTTTCAACGGAACTTTTCGTCGCACGCGTGTATCGCACGTACGTACAATTTAGTGTATCGTGTACATGCGTGATAAAGGCATCATACTCCATCGCCTTCGGCAACCGTCCAATGACGCCCAAACCGGTCTCAGGACTTTCTCCCGGCACCAATATCCGGTAGTCTTGTATTCCTAATTTATCCGCCAAACGGGTATTGATACCGCCTATGACGCTGTCCAAACTGGTATGAGCGCTATAGATAGCGATGTTGTTCTTGATCGCCATCTCCACCACACGAGCCTGCGGCGTCTGACCGCACACCTGTTTGAGACCATGAAAAAGAAGGGGATGGTGACTGATGATCAGTTGACAACCACCTATAATAGCCTCATTGACCACATCTTCCGTAATGTCTGTGGTCAAGAGAACGGACCGAATGTCGCGTCCTGTGTCACCTACCTGCATTCCCGAGTTATCCCATTTCTCTTGGGCACTCCGTGGCGCTACAGATTCTATGCTATGGATAATCTCCCTGAGGAGCACTTATTCTTTTTCTTCAGCTTCTTCTTGGATGCTGAAATCGGTAATACCTGCTTTTACGAGGATGTTGTACCATTGAATCAGTTTACGGATGTCGGACGGATAAACGCGGTCACGATCCCAATTAGGCAGCACCTCGTCAAACCATGCCTGCAACTCTGCGTTGCTTGCTTTCTTCGCATCCATGGCTACCGGCTTCAAACCCTCTTTCTTGCCTGCATTAGTCAATACCTCGCTCAACGAGATATCATCTGCGTCTGTGAACATCGACACATCGCTCAGCGCTACAATCTTATCACGTGCATATGTCGGCATACGTTTTCCGTCCACCAGACTCTCAACAATCAACATATTATTGCCGCGACTTACCAATTTATACAAACCCGGTTTACCGGTAATAGCCAGAATTTCTCTTAACATAATTTTATTCATTTTCAAAATCGGCTGCAAAGGTACAACAAAATTTTCAAATATGCAAGTATTTGACTAAAATAAATCGTTTTTGACACGTATTTTGATAAATACGCCCAAAGTTCGCATGCTTGTGTAGGTGTACAAAAATGTGGAAAAATTGACGGAAATGACGAAAAGTGACGCGCGTACTTGCGTATACCGAAAATTTTTAGTAACTTTGCACCGCAAAACATTGGCACGTTAATTTTTAATCATTTAATACTTAAAACTATGGCAAAAAAAGCATTGAACAAGTGGACCGCGCCGAAGAGCGTAGCTCCCGAGAAAATTATTCAGTTTGGTGAAGGTAACTTCCTCCGCGCTTTCGTGGACTGGATTGTATGGAACATGAACGCAAAGACCAACTTCAACGGTTCGGTGGCTGTTGTACAGCCTATCGACAAAGGTATGGTAGAGTGGCTCAATGGACAGGACTGCTTGTATCATGTGAATCTGCAGGGTCGTTTGAAAGGTGAGGCTGTAAACTCCCTCGAGCGTATTGATGTTATCAGCCGCGCCCTCAACCCGTACACCCAGAACTGGGCTTTCATGGCGCTCGCTGAGCAGCCGGAGATCCGTTTCGTGATCTCGAACACCACCGAGGCTGGTATCACTTTTGACGACAGTTGCAAGTTCACCGACGCTCCCGCTTCTTCCTATCCGGGCAAGCTCGTACAGCTCCTCTTCCGTCGTTATAAGACCTTCAACGGCGATCCGACCAAGGGTCTGATCTTCATGCCGTGTGAGTTGATCTTCCTCAACGGTCACCACCTCAAGGATTGTATCCGCAAGTACATCGAGTTGTGGAAAAATGATTTCGGAGCTGACTACGCTGGATTCAAAGAGTGGTTCGAGAAATACAACTATGTATGCGCTACCCTCGTGGATCGTATCGTACCGGGCTTCCCGCGCAAGGACATCGCTGAAATCCAAGAGAAAGTAGGTTACAACGACAACCTCGTTGTGCAGGCTGAGATCTTCCACCTCTGGGTAATCGAGAAACCGGAGAATATGTCTATCGCTGAACTCGAGGCTGAGTTCCCGGCTAACAAAGCTGGTCTGAACGTCCTCATCGCAGAGAGCGAGAAACCGTACCACGAGCGTAAGGTAACCCTCCTCAATGGCCCGCACACCGTTCTTTCACCGGTTACCTACCTATCAGGCGTGAACATCGTTCGCGATGCTTGCAACCACGAGATCCTCGGTAAGTACATCCACAAAGTGATGTTCGATGAGCTCCTCGAGACCCTCAACCTGCCGAAAGACGAGCTCAAAGCATATGGTGAGAGCGTATTGGAGCGTTTCAACAACCCGTACGTAGATCACGCAGTAACCTCCATCATGCTTAACTCCTTCCCGAAATTCGAAACCCGCGACCTGCCGGGCTTGAAGGTTTACTTGGAGCGTAAGGGCGAACTGCCGAAGGGCTTGGTACTCGGTCTGGCGGCTATTATTACGTATTACAAGGGCGGTACCCGTGCTGACGGTGCTCCTATTCAGCCGAACGATGCACAGGAGATCATGGATCTGCTGGCACAACTCTGGGCTACCGGAGATACCCGCAAAGTGGCAGAGGGTGTTCTCGGCGCTACCGATATCATCTGGAAAGAGTCCAAAGAGAACCTCAATAAGATCCCGGGTCTGACCGACATGGTGGTTAAATTCCTCGATGAAATCGCAGCAAAAGGCATGCTCGAAACTGTTAAGGGAATCTTATAATTCGTAATTCGTAATTTTTAATTCGTAATTTAGAATATGACCAATATTCTTAAAATCAACCCTGCGGATAATGTGGTAGTAGCAATACAACCGCAATCCGCAGGCGCGGTTATTGAGGTGGACGGTAAGCAAATCACGGTACTCGAAGATGTACCTGCCGGACACAAGATAGCCATCACCGACCTCGCTGAGGGCGAGAACGTCATCAAGTACGGTTTCCCGATCGGTCATGCTCGCGAAGCGAAGAAAGCCGGTTCGTGGATGAACGAGAACAACATCAAAACCAACCTCGCCGGACTGCTTGAATATGAGTATCACCCCAAAGAGGTGGTGCTGAATATTCCCGATGAATCCAGGACTTTTATGGGTTATCGCCGCAAAGACGGTCAGGTAGGTATCCGCAATGAGGTGTGGATCATCCCGACCGTAGGTTGCGTGAACGGTATCATCGAGCGTTGCGCTGAGCGCCTCCGTCAGGAGACCGGTGCGGACAATATCTTCGCTTTCAAGCATAACTACGGCTGCTCGCAGCTTGGCGATGACCACGAGAATACGAAAAAGATCCTGCGTGACATGATCCATCATCCTAATGCAGGCGCTATCCTCGTCGTTTCTCTCGGTTGCGAGAACAACCAGCCGGATGTCTTCAAGGAGTTCTGCGGCGAGATCGACGAAGATCGCGTGAAGTTCGTTACGACCCAGAAGATTCAGGGCGATGAAGTGGAGTACTGCATGCCTATCCTGCGTGAGTTATACACCAAGACCCAGCATGACAAACGTGTGGAAGTACCTCTGAGCGAACTGCGCGTAGGTCTCAAGTGCGGCGGTTCGGACGGCTTTAGTGGCATCACCGCTAACCCGCTCCTCGGCGTTTTGAGCGATTGGCTCGTAGCACAAGGAGGTACCACCGTTCTGACCGAAGTGCCGGAGATGTTCGGCGCTGAGACGATCTTGATGGATCGCTGCGCAAACCGTCATCTCTTCGACCAGACCGTACACCTCATCAATGATTTCAAGGACTATTTCCTCTCGCATGGCGAGCCGGTAGGCGAGAACCCCTCTCCGGGTAACAAAGCCGGTGGTATCTCGACTCTTGAAGACAAAGCACTCGGTTGTACCCAGAAATGCGGTAAGTCCCTCGTTCGCGGCGTGATGGCATACGGTGAGCGTCTCCAAGTGAAAGGCTTGAACCTCCTTTCCGCTCCGGGTAACGACCTCGTAGCTTCGACCGCTTTGGCTTCCTGTGGCTGCCATATGGTGCTCTTCACCACCGGTCGCGGTACGCCGTTCGGCACCTATGTACCGACCATGAAGATATCCACCAACTCGGCGCTCTATAACAACAAACCGAACTGGATTGATTTCAACGCTGGTGTCATCGCCGAAGGCGAACCGATGGAGCAGGTTGCTAAACGCTTTGCGGACTACGTCATCGAGGTAGCTAATGGCGCCAAGACCAATAACGAGAAGAACGGTTATCACGAGATCTCCATCTTCAAGAATGGTGTAACGCTCTAAACCGAGTTCATCATCCATGAAAAAATCGCCCTGATAAGGAGCGATTTTTTTTTGTATAGGTACTCGTTTGCCTATCAGAAGATCAACGCTGCTAATAGGTATGCCACTGCGGTGGAGACAGACACGGAGATGAGTCCCGGCATCATAAACGAGTGGTTTAACAGATACTTACCGATCTTCGTGGTACCCGAGCGGTCGAAATTGACGGTCGCTACATCGGACGGGTAGGTCGGAATGAAGAAATAGCCATACACCGACGGCAGTACGCCGAGCAGCACCGGTCCTGGGATGCCTAAGGAGTAGGCAAGCGGTAACATCGAAACCACTACTGCGCCCTGCGAATTGATCAGCATCGACACAAAGAAGAAGACCAAAGCTATTGACCATGGATATTTGGCTACGATGCTCACTAATATGGACTGTATCTCAGGCATGAAATGGCTAAAATAGGTATCCGCCATCCATGCGATACCGAAGATTGCCACTACGGCTGTCATACCCGCCTTCCAGACCGGTCCGTCCACAGCTACTTTGGGATTTGCTTTGCAGAAAAGCACCATCAGCGCCGCTGCGGAAATCATCAGAATCTGGATCACATGGTTCATCTTGAGATCTTCCTCCGCCATCTCCGTCACCTGATCCATTTGAATACCCGCATCAGCGAGCTGCTGGGCGGAGATCATCACGCCATCGACCAGCTCTACCGGCTCTGCGCCCTTGATAGCTTTGATAGTATCGTAGTTAGGCAGCAGATTCGGGAAGATAGCAAAATTGATGATGAGTAGCAATGCGCCTAAGAAGATAAAGACAGACGCTTTGGCGGATTTGGAGATAGTCGCATTGAGAGAAGTAGCCGACTCACCGTAGATATATTCCCGCTGTTTGGGGTCTTGTAACTTGGCTTGGAACTCGGGATCTTTGTCCAGATCCTTGCCTCGTTTGTAGGAAGCAGCGGATGCGGCTATCAGTCCGCAAATGCAGGCAGGTATATTTACCATTAGCACCTGAGGGATGGTCACCTCAAAGCCGTTGACATTACTGATCGCTACAAATGCCACTACTGCTGCCGCTACCGGCGAACAGGTGATACCTACCTGCGCCGCTACAGAGGCTACAGCACACGGCCGCTCCGGACGGATGCCTTTCTTGAGTGCGATATCGCAGATGATAGGCATCAGCATATAAACCACGTGTCCCGTTCCGACAAGGATGGTCAGAAAGAAGGTCGCAAAAGGCGCGAGGAAAGTGATGTTGTTGGGATGTCTGCGCAGCAGTTTCTCTGTCAACTGGATGAGCCATTCCATTCCTCCGGCTGCCTGCATGATACCTGCACAAGTGATGGCGGCAATGATGATGAGGATCACATCAATAGGCGGATTACCGGGTTTGAGTTGGAAACAGAACACCATAACAGCCAACCCCAGACCGGAGATGGCACCAAGTGCCAAGCCGCCGTGACGCGAACCAAGCCACAGCACGAAAAGCATCAGCACAAAAAGAACAATCATGAGAATCATAGGTATATAGATTTAAATCCGCCGCAAAATTACAAAAAATATCTCATACATGCAAAAAAAAAGTCAATTTTTTTATCTAAGGTACATTTTTTTTTGAAAAAGAAGCTTCTCTCTTGCATATTTCCTTAAAAAACGGTAACTTTGCACTCGCTTTACAAACATCATCCAAACGAACCATTTAGAGATACACCTATGCGTCTAAGATCATTCCTTTTGAGCCTCTTTTACCCGCGCACGTGCCCGATGTGCGATGAATATATAGGTGAGGGTGAACCGGGAAAGGAGATCCCTAATGGTAGTTTGTGTCCCCAGTGTTTAGCAGAACTGCCGCGTACGGAGCAGGCAGAGAAACGGGAGAACTTGACAGAGATGGCGCTGACGGGTACCGATTCGATATCCGTTCGCGATCCGGGACAACAGATGGTGAGGGTTAAGAAAGCGATGCATTTGGAGCGCGCGGCAGCATTCCTTTTTTTCGACAAAGAGGATCCTATTCGGGATGTCGTTCATATTATGAAATATAAGGATCGTCCTGAGATAGGTTACCAACTCGGGCGACAGGCAGCTATGGAGATGCAGTACGCGGATTTCTTCGATGAAATCGACGTAATTGTACCTATGCCGCTCCATCCGAGTCGTATGGGAGAGAGGGGGTATAATCAATCAGAGTATATAGCCCGAGGGATCAGTGAGATCACCGGCATTCCGGTGGACACCACCCATGTGACCCGTATTAAGAATACGCCTCAACAAGCTAAGCAGCGAGGCCGCGACCGTAAGGACAATGTGGAAGGTGCATTCACAGTCAATCATCCGGAGCAGATGTACCATAAGCATATTCTATTGGTCGATGACCTGATGACTACCGGTGAAACCGCGAAATCCTGCCTTCGTGCTATGAAGCGTTTCAGAGGAGCCAAGTTCTCCGTCTTCGCCCTCTGCAAAGCGCGATAAATTGACTAAAAAGATAGAATGAGTACAAAAAATTTGCATATATGCAATTTTTGTTGTATCTTTGCACCCGCATCATTAATAACTAAACACATATGTATTCAGAACGAGACAGAAAAGGCCCGTCGCTCCGACGCGGATCCATTGAAGTAGTGTGCGGTTCGATGTTCTCCGGCAAGACGGAAGAACTCATCCGCCGCATGAAACGCGCTAAGTTTGCCAAACTACGTGTAGAGATTTACAAACCCGCTATAGATGTGCGTTATAGCGAGGAGGATGTGGTCAGCCATGACCGCAATGTGATTCAATCTACACCGGTGGATAGCAGCCAAAACATCCTGCTGATGGTCGATGATATCGATGTCGTGGGGATTGACGAAGCCCAGTTTTTCGATATGGGTATTGTGGATGTATGCCGGCAGTTGGCGGATCGTGGTATCCGCGTGATCTGTGCCGGTCTGGATATGGACTTCAAGGGCGTGCCTTTCGGTCCGATGCCAGCCCTGATGGCGATTGCTGATGATGTGTACAAGACACATGCTATCTGTGTCAACTGCGGAGACTTAGCTTGGGTGAGCCATCGTCTCGTAGCTTCCGACAAACGTGTGCTGCTTGGCGAAACAGACAGCTACGAACCCCTCTGCCGTGAGTGCTATAACAAAGCCGTGGCTTTGGAAGGTTAAAGGCGAATGGTTAGTGGATTATAGGATTAGTAGAAACTAATTCGTAATTTTTAATTTTTAATTTTTAATTTTGAATTATCAACTTTGTTGATATCATATTGCCCCTTGCTATCCGGGATTGCTATACGTATAGCGTGCCGGATGGAATGGATGTACCTGCACCCGGTACACGAGTCATCGTGCCACTGATGAAAAAAGAGGTGAGGGGGGTTGTCTTACGCGAACATACGGAACCGATAGACAAGTCCTTTGAGGATAAGATTCGCCCGATTTCATCGGTAGTAGAATCGGCTCCGACGGTGTCCAAAGAGCAGTTGGATTTGTGGCAATGGATGAGCGGGTATTATATGTGTACGCTGGGTGAAGTGATGTCAGCTGCTCTGCCTAAAGGATTAGACAACCGGCTCGTGAATCCGCCTCAACGCCGCCGAATGACCCTCCAACCCTACACCGGTCCTATTGAACCTATGCACGAGCTCTCGTCAGCGCAAGTAAAATGCGCCGATGAAATCGAAAGTTTATGGCATTCCGGCAAGAAGATCGTACTGCTCCATGGTGTCACCTCCAGCGGCAAGACGGATATCTATATCCACCTCATAGAGGAGCAGCTTCAGCAGGGTAGGAATGTGCTCTATCTGGTGCCGGAGATCGCGTTGACGACTCAATTGACTACCCGTTTGCAGACGATCTTCGGAGACCGGCTCATGGTGTATCACAGCCGTTTCACGGATGCAGAGCGCGAGCAGTTGTACCATGCGGCAGCTAAGAGCGAACCGCATGTAGTGCTCGGAGCACGTAGTGCTGTCTTCCTTCCGGTGCCTGATATAGGTCTTATCATCGTGGATGAGGAGCATGAACCGAGTTATAAACAGGCGGAACCTGCGCCTCGTTATCATGCTCGCGCTGCGGCTATCATGTTAGCTCAGTCGTATGACGCCAAGGTGCTCTTAGGTACGGCTACACCCTCGGTGGAATCGTATTTCCTTGCGCTCAAAGGGGTGTATGGACTGGTTTCTTTGACCGAGCGGTTCGGAGGTGCCGAGTTGCCGGATATTCACCTTATCGACCTCCAGCGCCAATATACGCGCAAGGAGATGTACGGTCATTTTAGCGACCCTTTGGTAGAACGTATTAGGCAGACTCTGGCGGATCATAAGCAGGTGATTCTCTTTCAGAACCGCCGCGGATATGCACCGCAGATACAGTGTACGTCTTGCGGTCAACCGCCCCGATGCGTGCAATGCGATGTGCCGATGACGCTGCATAAAAGGGAGAACGAGTTACGTTGCCATTACTGCGGCTACCGAACACCTGTTCCTCCTGCCTGTCCGCATTGCGGTGGAGAGATGAAGATGATAGGATTCGGCACCGAGCGTATCGAAGATGAGATACAAACCCTTTTCCCACAAGCTCGTGTGCTGCGAATGGATCTGGATTCTACCCGTAATAAATCCGCCTATCAGGATATCATCAATGCGTTCGCCAATCATGAGTGCGATATATTGGTCGGCACGCAGATGATCACCAAAGGGCTCCATTTTGATGACGTCCGTCTGGTAGCGGTGTTGAATGCTGATCCTCTCTTCAATCAGCCCGATTTCCGCGCCTATGAGCGGGCATACCAGATGTTGGAGCAAGTGGCGGGACGAGCTGGACGCAAAGGTGCGAAAGGGGAAGTGTGGATTCAGACTTTTGATACCGCCAACAAAGTCTTGGACTTTGCCCGTCATCATGATTACGAAGCGCTCTATCGTCAGCAGATAGGCGAGCGAAAATTGTTCAATTATCCGCCGTTCTACCGCGTCATCCGTCTTCAGATGCGGGATCATAGCGGAGTACGCATACAAGCGTATGCTACGCAGCTCCAAACTTATCTGAAGCAGATTTTCGGTCCTCGCGTGTCTGCGGTCATCGTTCCTTTTGTAGAGCGCGTACAGGCGTACACAATACGCGAGTTGACGCTGCGCATCGAGAGCGGTGCTAATATGGGAGAAGCTAAACGCCGATTGAAGGAGGCAATAGAGCATATTTCCTCGATTCCAACGAATAAAAATGTGAAAGTCATTATGGATGTCGATCCGCAATAATCTGAAAAACTGATTACTAAAAATGATAGAAGAATCGAAACGCAGAGTAGCGTACATCAATGAGATGATTGAAAGCGGTCATGCTGCTGAACTGGTAGCAGAAGGCGAAGCGTATCATGCGCAGCAGTTGGCACGAATAGCCGATGAGATCTGTGCGCGCGGAGCGCGAGTAGTGCTGATAGCCGGTCCGAGTTCAAGCGGAAAGACCAGTACCAGCCATAAACTGTGTCTGGAACTGCTCTCTCATGGTAAGCAACCGGTAGCGCTTTCTTTGGATAACTGGTACCTCAACGGCACCCTCACCCCTCTCAAAGTGGACGGAACGAAAGACTATGAGTCTGTTTATGCGATCGACCTCCAACAACTGGAGGAGGATCTCAAAGCACTTGTTGCCGGTAAGGAGATTGCCTTACCGACTTTCAATTTTGCCGAAGAGCGACGCGAGTATCCCGGTGAGACGCTGGCGCTGGAGAAAGAGGCAGTCTTGGTGATGGAGGGTATTCATGCCCTTAATCCTATTCTGACCCGTCACCTCAGCGATGCGGAGAAATATAAGATCTTCGCTTCTCCGATGAGCCCCGTGTCGTTGGACGGCGAGACTTGGATCCCGACTTCCCAACACCGTCTCTTACGCCGTATGAGCCGTGATTTCCGTACGCGCGGTAAGACTCCGCAGCAGACCATCTCCGGGTGGCAGGATGTGCGTGAGGGCGAGATCAAATGGATTGAACCTTTCCGCAATGAAGCAGATGCGGAGTTTGATACTTCGATGCTCTATGAGGTGCCGGCTATCCGTTATGCCGTTGAGACGGCGTTGCAAACTGTACCCGCATCCGCGGATGAATATAAGGTTGCAGAGCAGTTGTTATACTACCTCAGTTTCTTCGAAGGATTAGAGGCGTCTTTTATCCCCAGAACATCTATTTTACGCGAATTTATAGGCGGAAGTCAGTTCAATGTGGCCTAATTTTGCACTTTTTTACATAAAAATGCAAAAAAAATGCCAAAAAATTTGTGTATGTCAGAAAAAAGCAGTACTTTTGCACCCGCTTTCTGAAAAAATCAAAATTGGAAGGTGTCCTGTACCCCGAAAATTTTCATTTTGAGGAAACGCATGGCGGGATAGCTCAGCTGGTTAGAGCGCATGATTCATAATCATGAGGTCCCCAGTTCAATCCTGGGTCCCGCTACCTAAGTAAAATCAAGTATCTAAGCAATTAGGTGCTTGATTTTCTTTTTCATATCTGACCAACAAAACGACCAACATTTTCTGCCAGAAACTGCCACCCTGTCAAAGAATCATAGCCTTAAGAGGCATTTCATTTCATATTTTATACCCACAAAAATCATGCTAAACCATACAAAAAGACAGGATAAAATTACCCTGCCTTTCTCTTCTGTGCATCCCATCTTTCGACTTCGTCACGCCTGAACCTTAATTTGCATCCTCGACTTGTGTTTCCTACTGGGAAGGAATTAAGTTCTCGCCATCTCCTGTCTTTGACGTTGTTCTTAGAGAGAGCGAACTCATCGCATACTTCTTGTAGTGATAGATAGTTGGTCAACTTTGGATATACCTGCTCAATACTATCTTTATAATCTGATTGAGCCAAACAATCTATTAGTTCCAGATACTCGTCTTGCTTGTTCTCGCTTACGTACTGAACATACTTCCTAAGCGCTCTTAATACTTCCCCTTCTTTCATAAACTTTGAGCGTCATCACAAGAAATCACCTCCAATCTGAAATGATACTTTGGAAGGCGCCAATTCGGTTCATTGGTTATAACATTAGGCGTGTCCTTACAAATTTCAGAGGTATCGACTAATTGGTATCTATATACCAAGCTCTTGTACCTAATTCCTGTCTCTCTACATAAATGCTTCAATACGCTTCTTTCCATTATTTTACAAAGAGTTTTCGAACTATTGCAGAATCCGTGAAATACATACACAGCATGTTCGCCCCTTTGTATGGAGTAATACAGGCTTCTATTGCTCAACATGATATAGATACTTTTGTTTTGATATTCCAGTTGAAATTTCTTCAATTTCATATCGCCACAAAAGATGGACATTGGAGATTGACTACTAGTATCAACGGCGTCAATAATAGAAGTCTGAGAAGCGTTAGGTGTGTTTACTTTTGTGTGAATTTTACCACAATACGGACACCTGATGTAACAATTTTCGTTGGCATTTACCAAGGCATTAGTTCTTTTTCCCATAGAATAAACGGTTGACCTATCCACCGTAGGCTTAAAAAATCCCCTATAACATAATCGCTACAGGGGATATGGGGATAGTTATCCTATGCAGCGTTTTAGCAGTATGTAACTTGAAACTAGTCGCTGCAATCGCCAGAAATCCAACTAGTCGGTATTCAATAAACGAATACATTATCAATCATACAAAAACCGTGCCAAAGTGTATCATTTCAAAATAAATAGTTTTTTACACTCCTCGCTTCGCGCGCACACGAAAATATCATAGTGTTAGCGTATATGTGCGTGCGAAATGTATCGGTTGATAATGAAGGTTATTTCTGCATCAAACTCTGCTTGGTTATGGTGCTGAGGCTTGATAGAACATAACCTTGTCTCCTATATAATGCGATAATTATGCATCCACTAGCCCCCCTTCCCTCTCTGTGTGAGCTACTTGCCCAACCTTGTTATCCCACCTATTTCTTTGAAACAAAGGTCCCCTCCTTATATGGACGAACAGATGCCCGTAAAAAATTTTCCCATAAAAAATACCTCCAAATTCTACTATTTACACTTATTGCACTATTTATTATCAAAAGGACTTGTTATTTAGGTAGCAGTTAAGTATATTAGTAGTAGAAGAAGGTTCGACCGACAACTCATTATACTGAGGAAACGGAAAGTCCGCACACTGGGCACACGGTGTAGCCTGCCAGCAATCAAGTGAAACAAAGACCTGGCATAGACGTAGGGTTTGGATATAATACCAAGGCTTCGCAAACCCCTACAGCGGCATAAATGACGTTCATATAAAACTGGTTCTACATTGGTGCCTTGAGGGAATGTAGACTTGCAGCAATGCATTTGGGAGAAGCGAAAGCTTGAAACGCGCTAGAAGAAATTGAACGTTGAGCGACCAAGGAGACTGGATTCCAGTTCGATTTGCATAGCCATCCCTATAGGGATTACTATGCAGGTACGAAGAAGTTCTCCCTCCAATCTATTACCTGAGGAAACATAGGTCAATCCCTGCTGATGCCAAGTAATAGATAATAGTTATTAAATTTGTAATAGATATAAAGAATATGTTATATATTAGATAAGTAATGATAAAAACCTATCAACAAACGAATCCAGCTGGTACTGATTCGAATAGCTCCAACCAAGTTGACTTAGGTCAGGTACAACTCAAATCAGATGAACAACGGGCACAAGAGGCTTGGAATCGATATTTCGCATATGCTGAAAAGAGAAAATTCGATAGAGAAGTGCGAATGAAGATGAAGATTATCAGTGCTATAACCACAATAGTACTAGCAGCCGCGCAGGATGGGGTCTTTGATGACCATGACAACAATAACCAACAAAACCAAAACATAAACAATGCACAGAACCAGCAGAGAAATGCCACTAACTCAACGGCTCAGAATCAGCCAAACAATGCGAACAAAGAATATGAAAAGGTCTGAACATACACGTAAGCTGATTAGCGAAGCTCAAAAAAGGTATTGGTCAACTATACCTAACACTAAAGAATAAGGATTTATCATATATAGGGACATGAAACTGAACCACACAAAGGAACTACAAGAAAGAGCTATGCAATTTTGCACAGATAGAGTTGATGACCTACCCTTATTTACTGGCATGGGGTACTTGCCTGCCAATAGAGATGTCGAGATTGATGAGGATAATGTATCAGAAGACACACTTAACAGAATGATGTTACTAGTATTTAAAGACCCAGACGGATACGATGCTCAAACCGTTAACGCCGTTCAGAGAATGTTTGTTGGCTGGTTGACTTATGTTCTGGAGCATTGCTTCCAAGAGTATCTTGGAGATGTGACACTCATCCCATGCCCCGCGCATTCGCAAGAGGCGACCGACATACGATGGTTCAACTTCCTCAACAAGGTCGTACAGAAGCTGGAAGAACATCTCTATGTAGTAGAGAATGGATTTAAGTACATTGATTTCTTGGAAGATGCCCTCGTCGCGGGACATGTAGATAGGAAAGCATCCAAAGCAAAGTTCAGATATAGGAATCTCAATGGTAAGAATGTAATCCTTATAGATGACCTAATCACATCAGGAAACACAATCAGAAGGAATCGTTTTGAAGTTGAGAAAGCAGGAGGTAAAGTTATCGCAGCATTCGTATTTGCAAAGACCAAGCCCGAGTAAGATATATGTTGAAAGCTTGTATTAAAGAATGAGATTGCCGTTTCCAGCAATCTCATTCGTCTTTCTAAATAATAGATGCATATATACACGTTGTAGAAATGCTACTCAGACACTATCACTTCGACTTTTTTATGCTTTCCCCTAATTGTTTTATCATATTTATATGAGAACGCATCTACTAGATATGTTTCTCCGTCCTCTTGTATTATTTGATATGGAGTCCCGAAATGGCACACATTAAGATTGTTAACTGTCCCAAGATATATCTCATTATTGTTTGGGGCATATATATACCCCATCCCTGCTTGGATGTATTGTCCTTCCTCCAAGACAAAAATTCCGTCTGTATATTGAATAGCAACAATAGTCACATGTTTTCCATCATCTTCAAACCTCAAAGGTAAATAATAATTCCCTCCAATTTCCGACACAAACTCGCCATTTTCATCACATGCTACCCAATACGTATTACATAAGGGATTTTGTGAGGGGGCTTGTTTCAAATTATCTACTTTTCTTAGTAAATATCCACCCTCAATTTGCATGTGCTTATCATCGAAGTAAGTTATGCTACGCCCTTCTGGAGATAGTGAGTTATAAAACAAACCATCTTCTATCCAATAATCTACGGCAACTCCAATAGGTGCAGATGTATCATCTCCTTTATAATAAAGAAAATCATCTCCATCTAATATCCCGCTGTATGCTAAAGCTGACATCTTTCCTTGTCTAAAGATATAAACTGCATTATACCACTCAGTTTCTTTATTAGACATAGCTATATCACGTCCAGTCACTTGTTGCCACTGACTATTATTATAAAAAAAAGTGTCAACTGCAACCCATGTTCCTTCGATTCCAGATTTCAGGTCATCTGGGGATGTGGGTGTCGTGGAATTCCCATTCTTGTCACACGATGTGATTGCAAACATAGCAGCAATCACCGTTAATAAGTAAAAAATCTTCTTCATTGTATTAGCTCTAATACGTGTCGGGCGCAACTTTTAGTTAATATTGTTCGTTATATATACAAAAAGCGGGACTGCATTATTGCCGTTCCGCTCATTGAGGCTCTAGCATTGCCTTCTCATCAAAACAGCAACACTGTAGCCCACGCCGTATGCATTGGTACGCCTTATGGACGTACGAATCTACACACTCTGAGCATCCTAGTGTCACATTGTTTTGGATGAGGTAATTTGCTAGATTCCAATGAGCCAAAACAAAGCGCAAAAAGACGCTTTCACAATACAATAATTTGAGATATTTCCCAAATCGGTCGTAAAATTACTACAATTTTTTGATATACGCAAATCTAAAAGCCGCAAAGTGCGGATTTTTTTCATTTTGCAACCAAAATTAC
>JAFXWI010000052.1 GCA_017542915.1 Paludibacteraceae bacterium | reverse complement strand
CGAAATATGTGGACGGACCGGACTACGGAGGTACATTCCAAATGAACCCGGGTAAGGTTTATCTCTCTGATGCAGAGTACGCAGAGATGGTAGCTGCTCTTAGAGCAGAATTAAAAATTAAAAATTAAGAATTAAGAATTAAGAATTGCTTTTTCGTGAGATCATAGGACAAGAAGGAACGAAGCAACTGCTGCGTCAGGCGGTGCGTGAGGGACGAATACCTCATGCGCAACTTTTTACGGGTATATCGGGTATCGGTAAGTTGCAGTTAGCACTTGCTTATGCCCAATATCTCAACTGCCCGAACCGAACGGAGACGGATAGTTGCGGTACATGCCCGACCTGTCTGCAGTTTGAGCATTTGCAGCATCCGGACCTGCATTTCGTCTTTCCTATTGTCGGTTCGGACGAGACCTGCGACTCGTTCTTGGAGCAATGGAGAGGTATTATTCTGAACAAGCATTATTTCGATCTGGACGATTGGCATCAGGCTTTAGGCGTGGAGACCAAGCAGTCGATGATCTATGAGAAAGAGAGCGGCGAGATCCTCCGTAAGTTGAGTCTCAAACCTTATGGAAACGGCTACAAGGTAATGATCATCTGGCAGCCGGAGAAGATGAATATCACCACGGCTAACAAGTTGCTCAAACTCTTGGAGGAACCACCTGCTAGAACCGTCTTTCTGATGGTCTCTGAGCATCCGGAGCAGTTGCTGGCTACTATTCAGTCTCGTGTGCAGACGGTGCGCGTACCGCGATTAGAGACGCAGATCATCGCTGAGGCTTTGCAGCAGAAAGGGATTGATGAGGTCAAAGCCAACGACCTTGTCCGTATTGCGAACGGTTCGTACCTCGCTGCCCTCAAAAAAGCCGATGAATCCGAGGAGAATCAGCAAGAACTGCGCGATTTCATCGCTCTTTTCCGAGACGCTTATACCGTTGGTGTGCTCAAAGATCCGCAGAAGAAATTTGAGTCCCTCAAACGGCTTCGTCAGTGGAGTATTGAGATGTCGGACAGCAAGGTCGGACGCGAGAAACAGAAACATTTCCTACAATACGCGCAGCAACAGGTGCGAGAGAACTATATCCGTAATATCGGTCAGCCCGAACTCAATTATCAGATGGAGGCAGAGCGGGATTTCTCCGTTAAATTCGCGCCTTTTATCCATAACGGCAATGTGGAAGGTATCATGAACCAACTCGATCTCGCCGAGCGGCAGATAGAGCAGAACGGTAACGCCAAGATGATCTTCTTCGATCTGTGCCTGCAAATGATTGTATTAATCAAAAAGCCCAAACAATAAACATGTCAAATATCAACTATCATATGTCAAATGAATTATCGGCAGCGGCTACGAAGCGCAACTCGGCGCATATGTTGCCTGTGAGCGATTGGTTGTCCGATCTGCCGGAGAATACCCAATTGACTGACCTTGTGGAGGTTCAGTTCAAAAATACACGTAAGGGCTATTTCCATAATACGGCTCATCTGCCTATGGAGAAAGGCGTCAAAGTGGTAGTAGAGGCGAACCCTGGTTATGATCTGGGTGAAGTAGTTCTCACCGGCAAACTGGTGGAGCTGCAGATCAAAAAGAATAAGATCGATGCTTCGCGATATGAGATCCGTCAGGTCATCCGTGTGGCTACAGAGGACGATTTGGCGCGTGCTGAGCAGGCACATGCCCGTGAACACCAGACGATGATCAAAGCGCGTGAGTTGGCTAAATCGCTTGGTTTGGAGATGAAGATAGGTGACGTGGAGTACCAAGGAGACGGTTCGAAAGCGATCTTCTTCTATATAGCTGATGGTCGTGTGGACTTCCGCCAACTGATCAAAGTATATGCCGAGACTTTCCGTATTCGTGTGGAGATGAAGCAGATCGGTGCGCGTCAGGAAGCAGGACGTATTGGTGGAACCGGTCCTTGCGGACGGGAGTTATGCTGCTCCACTTGGCTCATCAATTTCTCTTCCGTCGGAACAGGTGCCGCTCGTTTGCAGAATATATCTCCGAACCCGCAGAAACTTGCAGGCATGTGCGCCAAACTGAAGTGTTGTCTCAACTACGAGGTGCCGGTATATGAGGATGCGTCCAAGAAACTGCCAAACCGTCATATAGAGCTGGAGACCAAGGATGCTACGTGGTATTTCTTTGCTTCCGATCCTTTGGCAGGCACCGTGACGTATTCGTCTGATCCGCAGCACGCTGGTAATCTGACGACGCTCTCTGCGGCACGTGCGCATGAGATCATCGCTATGAACCGCCGAGGAGAGAAACCCGATACCTTGGAAGGTACGCGAGCTGTCTCTACAGAGATCGGATACCAGACCGGACACGGCGATGTGACGCGTTTTGACAAGAAGAAAAACCGTCCGAATCATTCGAACCGCAATGACCGCAGAGACAGGAGGGACAGACGATGAAAACAGCTAAAACATCCTCCAAATTCAAGAGCCTAATCGGTCCTTTGTGGATTGGTCTGTGTGCCGCGTTTTTTCTGACGAATTGTCGAAGCGATATCGTGTACAGCCAATTTAGCCCGATCTCTTATTCGGACGGAGCGATGAGTTCTTCGGATAAATGGCATATGGATTCGGTTGTGCGGTTCGATTATACGATAGAGGACGCTCAGCCGGATTATCAGTTGCTCGTGTATGTTAGGCATACAGAGCGGTATCCGTATCAGAATATGTGGCTGTTTGTAGAGGATAGTCTGCGTAGCGACACCATCGAGTTCTACTTGGCGGATGATCGCGGACAGTGGCTTGGTAACAAACACCACGGGTTCATCGAGATGCCTGTTCTCTTGGAATCCAATTACCATTACCCCGCTACAGGTCATTACAGCCTCTCTATCCGGCATGGAATGCGGGATTCGCTCTTGAGAGGTATTACGGATGTGGGAATAGAAATCATACGAAATGGGAAAGAATAAGTTAAAAAAGTTCGCTGAAATGGAGACATTTGATAATGTCTTCCAATGTGGTGCGCAGGCTTTGTATGAAAATGGTCAGCGGATTAATGACCGTATTGAGAACGAGATGGCAGGTCATTGGAGGGAGAAATTCTTCCATAACGATCATCCGATTGTGTTGGAGTTAGGCTGCGGACGAGGCGAATATACCGTGGGTTTGGCGAAGAAATATCCCGAGAAGAACTTCATCGGCGTGGATATTAAAGGCGCACGTATGTGGGCAGGAGCCAAACAGGCGGTGGAGGAAGGACTCACAAACGCCGCTTTCCTGAGAACGAATATCGAGTTCATTACTTCATTCTTTGTCAAAGATGAGGTGGATGAGATCTGGATCACGTTCTGTGACCCGCAGATGAAGAAAGCTACCAAACGCTTGACTTCCACCTATTTCATGGCTCGCTATCAGCAGATTGTCAAGCCTTCCGGACTTATTCATCTCAAGACCGACAGTCCGTTCCTCTATACTTATACGACAGAGATGCTCCGTTTGAATCCCTATCCGGTGATCGCTAATACGGATGATTTATATGCCTCAGACCAATATCCGGATGCGCAAGCGCTCAAGACCCATTATGAAAAACAATGGTTAGACCGAGGCCTAACCATCAAATATATCGCTTGGCAACTGACGCCGTTGGAGCATTTTGAGGAACCGACGATAGAGATAGAGAAGGATAGTTACCGCTCTTACGGACGTAATTACAACAGTCCCGAATAATCCGTACGCTAATTGAGCGTGTTTGGTTCATAGTGCCGCCATTTGTCTATTAGTGCGGTCATATCTTCCGGCCATTCCGAATCGAAGAACATTCTCTCGCCCGTGCGCGGGTGCGTGAATCCTAATGTACGCGCGTGTAAGACTTGCCGCGGACAGAGCGCAAAGCAGTTTTCGATATATTGCCGGTATTTCTGCGTTCGAAGACCTTTGAGTATCTCGCATCCGCCGTATTTCTCGTCTGCAAAAAGCGGATGTCCTATATGCTTCATGTGTACGCGTATCTGGTGGGTGCGTCCGGTCTCCAGTCGACATTCTACCAGCGTCACGTACGGAAACCGCTCCAACACTCTCCAATGGGTGATAGCCTCTTTGGCTTGCGGACATTCCTCCAAATCCCAAACGCGGTAGATAGTGCGGTCTCGGTTATCACGCGCCAAAGCACCTTCTACGGTTCCGCTATCCTCTTGGAAAGTACCCCAAACAAGGGCATTATAGGTGCGCTCGGTCGTATGGTCGAAGAACTGGCGAGCCAGATGCGCTTTCGCTTCCGGAGTCTTGGCAATAAGCAGCAGTCCCGAAGTGTCTTTGTCTATACGGTGTACCAAACCGATATCGGGATTGTTGATATCAAGTTTGAGTTTGGAATGTTGATTTTTTAATTCTTCTTCAAAATGCCAAGCAAGCGCATGAAGAAGCGTGTGCTCGTAGTTGCCGTGTCCTGGGTGAACGACTAATCCGGCGGGTTTATTGACCACCAACAGATCATCGTCCTCATAAACGATGTTCAGCGGGATATTCTCCGGTGTGATCGTGAAATCATGGGGCTCATGATCGAGCAGGACTTGTATTATATCCCCGGGTTTGACGCGGTAGTTGGAGGCAACGGCTTTGCCGTTCACCCACACGTTTCCGGCGTCCGCAGCCGTCTGAATACGGTTGCGGCTCGTATTGGTCATGTGCTCAGCAAGGTATTTATCGATTCGCTCTTTACCTTGCCCTTTATCTACTTCGCACCGCCAACGTTCCCAGAGTTCTTCATCAAAACCAGTTTCCATCGTCTTCTGTATTTTCACCACCGCCGGTAGCTACTTTCTCCAAATCCGAAGAGAGCCAGAGAGAGACAGTCTCTCCCTCTACGATTCTTTCTCCTGCATCGGGCGCTTGACGGTAGATATATTTCACTTTCTCTTCTTCCTGATTCGGATCTGCCTCCGGCTCTTCGTCCTCCAATACCGCGCCAACTGTCAGACGATGTTTGAGCAGGAGACTACGTGCGTCGCGAAGGGTCAGACCGATTACGGTCGGCACCTCTACTTGCTCCGTTCCTCTACCAAAACCGACGACGAGCCGCACTTTCGTGCCGACAGGAATCTTATCTCCCGGCTGAATGCTGACCGTGTCGGACTTGATATCCAAGACCAGATCGCGGAAAGCGGAAGGTTCGTACTCATAGACACTATCCACGATGATTCCTAATCCGCTTAAGGTGGTCTCAGCCTGACGATAACTGAGGTCGTGCAGGTCGGGCATGACTACTTGACGTTTGCCGGTAGCGTTGATAGTGACGTAGATAGCTCTACCTTCTTTAGCATGACTCTCTGGACGTGGGTCTTGCTCCACGATGGTACCGAACGGCACTTTGTCCGAATAGGTCGAATCCACTACCACCAAACGCAGACCCTTGGCATTGAGAATCGGTTCCGCTTCGGCTACTACCAAACCGCGGACATCCTCTACTTCGACCTCTACCCCGTGCTGCGTATAACCGCGCAACCAGTAAATCAGGCCCACTAAAATTGCTATTCCTGCCAAAGCGGCAAAAACGATGTTCCAACCCACAAATTTGAGGTCAGAAAGATCAAAAAAACCTCTTTTTTCCATAAAATGTAAAATTCAGTGTGCAAAATTACAATTTTTTTTGGATATATGCAAAAAAAGCAGTACTTTTGCATCGTTTTTCGCAAAAAGGCGAAGACTTAACGGATTTTTTAGGCTAAAAAGTTTTAAAATTATGAAAAAAATGCTTCTTATCGTAGCTGTTGCATTTGCTGCAATGAGCTGCGGCAACAAGGGCTGCGAGAAAAAGTGCTGCCAAGAGGCTGAGGCTGCTGAGGCAGTTGAGGTAGTAGAGGTAGCAGAGGCTGACTCTCTGGCTGCTGAGGCAGAGGCAGTTGAGGCTCCGGCAGAGGCTGAGGCTCCGGCTGAGGCTCCGGCTGCTGAGTAATCCTTGTTGCTCACATTAAGGTAGTACCTTAAAAGAAGCGACCCTTTCGGGCCGCTTTCTTTTTTGTACTTAATCTTTGATTAAGTTCTTGCCGGTCATCTCTTTGGGTTGCTCAATGCCGAGAATATGGCAGAGAGAAGGAGCGACATCTGCGAGGATACCGTCCTCTACGTGCGCGTTCACGTGATCCTTAGAGATATATACGAAAGGCACAGGGTTGAGCGAGTGAGCTGTGTTAGGTGTGCCGTCTGGGTTGATAGCGTTGTCGCAGTTACCATGGTCAGCGATGACGATGATCTCATAGCCGTTTGCCAAAGCTGCTTCAATCACTTTGTGCGAGCAATCGTCGATGGTCTTTACGGCTTTCTCAATCGCCTCATATACTCCGGTATGTCCGACCATGTCGCCGTTGGCGAAGTTAAGCGTGATATAATCGAACTTCTGCGTCTTGATAGCTGCTACCAAAGCTTCGGTCACTTCCGGTGCAGACATCTCCGGCTTCATATCATAGGTCGGCACTTTGGGAGACGGGATCAGAATACGCTCCTCACCCGGATATTCAGCTTCACGACCACCATTGAAGAAGAAGGTTACGTGTGCGAATTTCTCGGTCTCAGCAATACGGAGCTGCTTGAGTCCTAATTTGCTGACTACCTCACCTAAGGTGTTCTCTACGTTCTCCTTGGGGTAGAGTATATGCAATCCTTTGAACGAACTGTCGTACGGTGTCATACAGCAGTAGTGCAGACCCGGAATAGTCTTCATTCCTTGTTCCGGCATGTCTTGCTGGGTCAGTACGATCGTGATCTCTTTCGCGCGGTCGTTACGGTAGTTGAAGAAGATAACTACGTCTCCTTCGGTAATACGACCGTCGCAAGCGGCGTTCACTAATGGCTCCATAAACTCGTCGGTGTTCTTATGCTCCTCGGTGTGACGGTCATAGCAGCCCTGTACAGCCGCTACCATGTCGGTCTCCTTACGTCCTTCGCCGTTTACCAACTGGTCATATGCCACTTTGATACGCTCCCAGCGTTTGTCACGATCCATCGCGTAGAAACGACCGATGATAGAAGCGATATGTGCGCCGGTCTTGTCGCACAGTCCTTGCAGGTCGGCAATGAATCCCTTACCGCTACGCGGGTCGGTGTCACGACCGTCCATGAAACAGTGAACGAAAGTCTTGTCCGCTACTCCGTACTCTTTGGCAATCTCCACGAGTTTGAAGAGGTGGTCAAGAGACGAGTGTACGCCTCCGTTGGAGCAGAGACCCATGATGTGCAGTTTCTTACCGGCAGCTTGTGCAGCTTTGTAAGCAGCTACTATCTCGGGGTTCTGCATGATCGAGTTGTCACGGATAGAGCGGTTAATCTTCACCAAATCCTGATACACCACTCGTCCGGCACCGATATTCAGGTGTCCAACTTCGGAGTTACCCATCTGTCCGTCCGGCAGACCAACGTTCTCTCCGCTTGCCTGCAACTGTGAGTGCGGGTATTTCGCCAACAGCGCATCCCAGTGCGGCGTCGGCGTTACGCTGATGACATCGGCTTTCGATTTATTACCGATTCCCCAGCCGTCTAAAATCATTAATAATGCTTTACTCATATACGTTATTTTTTTATGTTTACCACATTTGCGGCTGCAAATTTACTGCTTTTTTTTGACATATGCAAGAAAAAAGAGCATTAAAAATGCATTTTCTTTGGAAAATGTTTGTGTGTTCCAAATATTTGTAGTACCTTTGCAGTCGCAAAGGGTAATATATATATATACCATGACGAAAAGATATGATTTTTTGATTATCGGCGGAGGAGTCGCCGGAATGAGTTTCGCGCTGAAAGTGGCGCGTGCTGGTAAGTACAAGATCGCGTTGTGCTGTAAGACCACATTAGAGGAGGCGAACACCGCGAAAGCGCAGGGAGGAATAGCTTCCGTCACGAATCTGTTAGTGGATGATTTTGAGAAGCATATCCACGACACCATGGTGGCAGGGGATTGGCTTAGTGATCCTGCTGCGGTGGAGCAAGTGGTGCGCAATGCGCCGAGAGGTATTACCGAATTGGTGAACTGGGGCGTCAACTTCGATAAGAAAGAGGACGGTCAGTTTGACCTGCACCGTGAGGGCGGACATTCCGAGTTCCGAATCCTTCACCATGCCGATGATACCGGAGCTGAGATCCAACGCGGATTGATGCAAGCTGTTCGGGACAATCCTTTTATTGAGGTGTTAGAGAACCATTTCGCTGTAGAGATCATTACGCAACACCACCTTGGTGTGCGCGTGACGAGACGTACTCCCGATATCGAGTGCTACGGAGCATATATCTTGAATCCCGAGACCCAGAAGATCGATACCTATCTGAGCCGAATCACTCTCATGGCAACCGGCGGAACGGGTGCTGTCTATGCGACCACCACTAATCCCGAGATAGCTACGGGAGATGGTATAGCGATGGTCTATCGTGCCAAAGGTCAGGTCAAAGATATGGAGTTTGTGCAGTTCCACCCGACGAGTCTCTTCAATCCTGCCGAGACACATCCTGCTTATCTGATCACAGAAGCTATGCGCGGATACGGAGGTATCCTGCGTCTGCCTAACGGCGAGGAGTTCATGCAGAAATACGACCCGCGTCTGAGTCTTGCACCGCGTGACATCGTTGCGCGTGCGATTGATAATGAGATGAAGATCCACGCCATCGATCATGTGTGCTTGGATGTGACGCACAAAGATCCCGAGGAGACCAAGCATCATTTCCCGAATATCTATGCAAAATGTCTGAGTATAGGTATTGATATTACCAAGGACTATATTCCGGTAGCGCCGTGTGCGCACTATATGTGCGGAGGTATTAAGGTGGATCTGGACGGACAGTCCTCTATCCATCGTCTGTATGCTGTCGGTGAGTGTTCTTGCACCGGTCTGCATGGCGGAAACCGTTTGGCTTCCAACTCGCTTATTGAGGCGGTGGTGTATGCCGATGCAGCTGCTAAGCATAGTCTCAGTGTGATAGAAAACTACGATTTCAACGAACAAATTCCGGCTTGGAACGATGAAGGCACACTCAGTAACGAAGAGCGCGTGTTGATTGCGCAGGATGTCAAAGAGGTGGGACAGATCATGTCCACTTATGTCGGTATCGTACGTTCGGATCTGCGTCTGAGACGAGCATGGGAACGTCTTGATCTGCTGTACGAAGAGACCGAAGACCTCTTCAAACGTGTCAAGGCGGACAGGGAGATCTGCGAGTTGCGTAATATGATCAACGTGGGTTATCTCATTACCCGTCAGGCTATCGAGCGCAAGGAGAGCCGTGGTTTGCATTATACCATTGACTATCCTCGTACGGATAATAACCATCCGCAGGAAGTGTGGTGATTAGTTGAAAGTCGAAAGTTGAAAGACGAAAGGTGAAAGGAATAGCTTTACATAGTGTTGTGCCGATGCGGGTAGAGGCGCGTGAAGGGGCAGAGATGAGCACGCAGATGCTCTTCAATGAGATCTTTACGATTGTCGCTCAGGAGCCTCGTTGGACGTATATCCGTTTGGACTCCGATGGACAGGAAGGATGGGTTGATGCGAAGATGATTTCTCCGATGAAATCGAAAGAATATACGGATCACAAGGCTTTGCTCAAGACGGCAGCTTTGGTAGCTATGCCGATGGCATATGCCGTGAGTGAGAACAACGGTCAGACCATTCCTTTGACGGCAGGTACACGCCTGACGAACTATAAAGACGGACGTTTTGAGGTCTTAGGTGTTGGTTTTCGTATCGACCCGAGCATGGTGTGTGTCAAACCTTGGGAACTCAACCAGCAGAACCTGTTGACGGCTGTTCGTTTCTTCCTCAATGTGCCTTACCTCTGGGGCGGAAAGAATGCGATGGGCATGGACTGCTCCGGCTTTGTACAGACGGTCATGAGTCTCTTTGGTAAGAGTTTGCTTCGCAACGCGAGTGAGCAGGCTACCCAAGGACGCGCTGTCGTGAAACTTTCGAGAGTGCAGGCAGGAGATTTAGTTTTCTTTGACCACTATGAGTCTTCCGATAAAGGAGAGCAACCTGCCGCTAAGATCACGCACGTCGGTATCGTTATTGATCGCGAGAGAGTGATCCATTGTTCGGGACGCGTGAAGGTAGAAAAGCTCGATGAAACCGGCATTTATAGCACAGAACAAGGCGGCTATACACACCGCCTTGTTGCTATTCGCCGTCTATAAGCGTTTTCTCTTATTTATTGGCTTCTTGTTGTTGAATCTCTTCGATTGAGGGGATCACTAATTCTATGCCGACCGGCAGTTCGCTCGGTTTGGACAGTTTGTCTCTGTTGGCTTCGTAGATATAGATCCAGTAGTCCGGATTGCCATAATGGCGTCTTGCTATCTGCGCAAGGCGTGAGCCTGCTTTGACTTTCTCGGTGACGCGTCCTTCCGGTGCTTTTGCTGCCTTCTGCGGACGTGCAACAGGAGCAGTAGGTTTCTCTTCGACAACCGGAGCTTCAACTTCCTTCTCTTGACCCACAGGCACGATCTCCACACGGCGGTCTTTGCTCAGTTGGTGTTTGCCTTTGTAGCGGAACGGCACGTTGTCGCCTAAGCTGGCGATGATCATCTGCTCGTCCTTGACTCCGAGTTCACGCAGTTGGGCTGCTACGGCTTTGGCACGACGCAGCGCTAAGCGTTTGTTATAGTCGGGTTTGCCCAATTTGCAAGCATGACCGTTGACGTGTATCTGCTGATTAGGATGACGCTTGAGGATATCCGCAATACGGATGAGGATATCTTCCGGTTCGAGGATAGGAATAGCCTTATCAAGGTCAAAATAGATCACAGCGGTCTGCAGTTCGTCTTCTAACATCTCTGCTGCGGAGCGTGTGTCAACCGGTTCCGGTTCCGGCTCTTGAGCGATGGTATCGGTACAGAACGTCCGGCAGATGTCGATATTATTCTCCTCGGCGATGAGCAAGATCTGTTTGATTGCTTCCTCACGCGGGTCGATAGGCTCTTCTACGATAACCGGTACCACGGGTTCTACGGGTTCCGGTTCCCAACTGGTGGTCTGAGGAACGCTGTCCTGCTGTGCAGCTTTGCGCAGACGGCGTTGCTCACGGTCATAGTCACGTTGTGCTTTCGTGCGGTTCGCGTTGATCTGGAGTCCTATCTTCAGACCGACAGACCACGGGTGCAACTCTTTGACTTCGTTGGAACGCAGCACACCGGCATAGGACTCGTTGTACGGCATAGGATACTTACCGGTGGTACGTCCGTCTGCGAAACCGAGTGCTACGTTGCTACGCGACTCCAAGAGGTCTGTGAAGTAGTAGTTTCCATAGGCAGCTATAGCTAATTCTACGCGCTGATGGAGGCGTATGAGCATGCCTAATTCAAGATAAGCGGCATAATTGAGCGCGCGCAAGTGACCGGTACCTAATCTGCCCTTATCGGACGGAATAGAGAGGTTCTCCACCACACCCGGGACATTGCTCATCGTCAGGTCGTAGAAGGGATAATGGACGGAGTTCTCCATCATTCCGTTGGCTCCTAAGTTCTGATTAGTAGCTACCGGAATACCGATCTTGACTCCTGCTGTTCCGGTAAAGCCGACCACACCCGGACGAGCACGGAACTTGAGAGCAAGCGGAATCTCCACCATGTAGATGTTCTGATCTTCCCTCAGTTTGTTAGGCGTAGAGGTGATGGTGTAGTCGTCGTTATAGGCATCTTGGGTAGTCTGTGTCCATTCTTTGGTGACCGATGCGCGGTTCGGGTACGCAGAGAACTGAGCACCTGTACCGATACCCATCCAAGGTACGAAATAATAGTTGATACCTATGCCTGCATGCCAAGCAGGGAACTTGATCTTGTTTTGCGTATGAGGTGCGCTATAAGACGATCCGAGTTGGTCAAACAGGTAACTGCCGACGCCCAGACCTCCTTCGAACTCAAAGTTCCATCCGTACGCTATGTTGGGTTCTTCGGCACTTGCCTGACGAACCGAATCGGGGTATTGTTTCGCCGAGAGAGAAACGGCGGTGAGCAACATCGTTGCTATGATCATAGTCTTTGTTTTCATATCCGTTCCTCCTTATTTGACGATTAGTTTATGCATCTCGACGGAACCGTCGGGAGCTGTTATCTGTACGTAGTAGATACCTGCTATGTACGGCGCGTTGATGACGGTAGAGCCGTTCACTTGTTCGGCACGCTGGATGATCTCTCCGGCGAAAGAACGAACGAGAACGGTTCCTTCCGCTTCTACGGTAACCGGTTGTCCTGCCGCAGCAGGAACCGGATAGACAGCAGAGCGCTGCGGAGCAGAAGAAGCGGTTTCCTTAGGCAGGATCACATCGCAGGACCGATACCGAACGCCCTTGGTGTCGGTCAACATGACGTAATAGACGCCGTTCAGTTCGCGTCCGTCCTCATGGTAGTACTGACCGGTCTGACCGTCTTGCTTGACGCCGTTCTTGTACCATTGGTAAGCCACGAACTCCAATTTGTCCGTTACACCCGGCAAAGCGCCGTTGTTGGGGTTGTTATCGACGAACACCACACGGTCGTATTTGCTATAGACGTAACCGCCTAAGCTGACGTACAGGTTCATCCGGTGGCTGCGGCTGAAACAGATGCCCGATTCGGATTGGTCGGCATAACCGATCTGTACGTTCAGGTAACAGTCGCCTTCACCGATATTAGGCATGTTATTGAAGACGATAGCACCCGGTGTGGTGATCACGCCCATGGTGTCTGGACGACCCATGTATTTCGCCAAGTCGGCTGAGTACCGGATGTAGAACACATCGGACAGTCCGGCGGTCTGCTCGTAGTAGAGCGTCATCGTCTTGGTCTCTTGGCAGAGACTTGCTTCGTCATCCATCTTGAATGCCGGCACGCTGACGGTGTGAACGGTAAAGAGGGTGTCAGCAGGACAATCGCCTGTTATATCGCTCACGAGCCATGTGTCGCCATCGTTGATAAAAGTATGCGTCTGTTTGTTGCCGCTTTGGTCGTACCAATCCATCGTGTAAGGCAGGTCTCCGTCGCAGATGGTGACAGACACCTCTTCGCGTGTGCCTTGACCGTAATACTGAGTAGTCTTACCTTGCGACTCCACGAGTTCGCATCCCGGGTTAGCCACACGGCGGATATAGGTATAGGTAGTACCGATGGTGATCTCGGAGAGCGGGAAGGTGTAATTCAGATCCTTGGTAGTAGCCAGAATAGCCCCGTCCGGCAGACGTACCCATTGGTATTCGAGACCCGGGTCGCCGGTAGCGGCTGTGGTCTCGGCAATGGAAACGGTGATCATCGTCGAACCCGTAGCGTCATAGGCAACGCAGTAGTTAGGCAACGCACCGTCGGAGATAGCTCCCGGCTGCAGTTCTGCCATCACATGAACGGTCGTCTCGCCTGTGCTAAGCGTGAGATGAGTCAGACCGGTGTTATCTTCCGCTTTGCGGACGAAGATAACCGATTGACCGGCTAAAGGTGCGATGTCACCAAGCGTCAGGTTCTGCTGCGTAGCACCGGAGATAGCCGTGGTGTCGGTACCGTTCACCGTGTACCATTGATAGCGGTACACACCACTACCGCCTGTAGCCGAGGTCGCCGCTAAGGTATATTCCTGCGCAGCAGAACGTGTGCAGAACGACAGTACGGAACTCTCGGAGATAGTACCCGGATCAAAAGGATAGTAGATGACGATGGTATAAGATCCATCAGAGAGCGAGTTGCCGCACTCAGCGCTGTCGTTCACCATGCGGGTGAAGGTATAACTGCCCGGTTCGGTGATCGGATAGATGAGAGAAGCGCTGTTGCTACTCGGCAGAGCCGAGCCGTTGAGAAGCCATGAATAAGTGAGTGTTCCTCCGCCGCCTGTAGCAGGAGTAGTCTCGCTGATAGTGATCGGCAGCGGAGTAGTGGTCAGATAGAGCGTGTCCCGTCCGTTTTGTATAGCTCCTGCATCAAACGGCTCGTACACACGATAGACGAACTCATCGTCGGAACGAATCCAATCTGCCACACAGCCTTCGTCATGTGCAAAACGACGTAAGACGAACGTACCGGCTTTCGTAGCAGGAATAGCATAACTGGTCAACCACGAAGTGAAAGCACCTGCGTTCAGATTATCGCAAAGGGCTTGCACAAAGACGGTGTCGTTGCCGATTATCTCGTACAGCTCCACGCGGTAGAAATAATCGCCTTCCGTCCATCCGTACGAAGCCGAAGTGCTGGTGACGAAAGCCGAGAGGATATTTCCCTCTTCGTTATAACAGAAATGACGTTTCTCTCCGTAGAAAGCACCGGCAGCGAAGTCCTCTAAACGTCTCGGACGCATATAGACGACACGCGTATGACCGTTGAGCGAGGCGTTGACCAACACGTCGGTCTCCGTACAAGGACGAACGACATTCACGTTCTCTCCGCTGATCTGTATCCATCGTTTGGCACTCTCGTCCTGACAAGCCCAGACGATGCCGCCGGTAGTGGATACCGTGAACGGACGCGTCAGGTCGTTGGCATGGTTGATAGGATCAATCCAATCGGTGTCGATGAACATCGGAGCCGCTGACAGTTTGGCTGCATCGGAAGAGGTGAATGCCGAGAGGATAGGGTAGCGACCCGAAGCTGTGGACCAAACGGATGAGTTAGCAAAGAGGCTGAACATCGATGTTGTCACATCCACCGGCATGACCTCGTTATGCTCCACGCCCGGCTGCTGGTAATAGACCTTGCGGTCATAAAAACAGTCGTCGTACGTGCCGCTTTGGTCAAGACCGACGATAGCGTAGCCGTTCTTGGCATATCCGCTGTTATAGACGCGGCGGAGTGTACCTTGGTTACGTCCCACGATGCCGCCGATGGTGTCGTTGGCGTTGAGGATCATACCGGCGTTGTAGCAGTCGGTGATCGAACCATGAGAGGTCAGCTCGCCGACCAAACCGCCGACCATGTTACCTGCTGCGGCTGTTTGCGCCATGCTCCAACACTGACGGACTGTACCGTCGCACACACCGGCAATCACACCAATACGGCGTTTGTTCTTCGCTACGACGATACCGTTCAGACCCACTTTCTCGATGATGGCATTCTGACCGACATGACCGAAGAGTCCGACGCCGTCCGTAGCGGCGGCATCAAAACGGTGCAAGCCGGTGATAAGATGTCCGTTGCCGTGGAAAGTACCTTGGAAAGGAAGGGTCTTCGTTCCGATCGGTTTCCAATCATAATTACTAAGGTCAATGTCAGCCTGTAGTTCAATCGTCTGCCCGGCAAAATCCGTGGAGGCAGACTGATTTGCGAGTGCGTATAGTGCGTCCGCGTCCGCGACTATATTAGTCTGCGCAGCAAGCGGGCACGTAAAAAGGCACGCAAAAAATAGCGCACCTAAAAAGAATAAGGGTAAGTATTTCCTCATAATAAAAAGGGATTGAGGTGATTGATTGTTTAGTACCGCGAGCCGGGGTCGAACCGGCACAGCCATCACTGGCCAAAGGATTTTCATACATTCGCTGCCGATCATTCAGCGTCTGCTTGGACTATGTCTTAACCTTATCCAGAGGACTTAGGTTGTGGGTATATAGTCTCTACACATTTAAGCGTTACCGCCACTTAGCTCGGCGTTCTGAACATTTAAAGGCTGTTCCATTCACCGAATTAGCCCACTTCTACTTCAAGCCTTTCGACCTGAGCACTCTTTACCTTTGTTCTTTCCTCGATAATTGTCAGTTAGTGCGTGACAATTTGGACACAGCAGTTGCAGATTTTCTAATCGTTGGTCATCCCGTATAGCATTGATGTGATGTAACTCCAATGCAATAGGTTGCCCTAACCATTCTGTCAGTCCGCAACATTCGCATTTGTGCTGCTTAATCCCTTCGCGTAACAATCGTTCGCGCAGATGATTTGCGTTAACAAATGTTGAGTGTGCCACCAAAATCTCACTGAGCGGTTGAGGCTCTCGGAGAGGTTTATACCGTGCTCCTTGGTTCCAACCTTTTCCTGTCATGTGAGACGTGTCGAGGTGTAACTCTTGAATTTTGCGTTTCACAGTGTCGTAGTTGCTACCGGCTACTCGCAAATGTAATTTTTCAATTACTTGCGCGTAAGAATAACTTGTACGTACTGCTTCTACAAAATCCTGATCTGTCCATTTTCGTTTACTCATAAACTCCAATGTTTCGTCAAAGTCCTTCGTGTCTACCTATTCCACCATCGCGGCATCGTTTGGCGCTCCAAACGGGGGTAGATTTCAAAATCGGCTGCAAAGGTACAACAAAAATTTCACATATGCAAGCATTCGGGTCATTTTTCGCTAAATAAAATGGAATTTTATGTATTTTGTGCTGATATACCACCGCGTAAACTCCAAGACCGGTCTATTTAGCAGTCATTCCCGTTCGCATGTCGTTTGCATCCTGTACGTGCCCGTAAGATGCCTGTTCCGTTCCGCCTCCGTTTCGAGTCCGTTCCAGTACCGTTAATGAATAAGGAATGAATAAGTAATATATAACGAATAACTAAAGATTAAAATGCTCTGTATTATATACTATGTATATAATACTATATAGATAGAAAGGAGAAAAAGAATGGGGAAAAGAAAAAGTCCGTAGTTATAAAAAAATGACATGAGAAATGTGAGAATTGTGAGATTTCTCAGATTTCTCACTTTTCTCAATGCAAATTTTTATACAAGCGGCAAAATCGGAAGAGGACTTTTTATATCTGTCAAAAATTACCAAAAATGATTCAAAATTAGGCGTATAGGTCAACTATATAGCGAAGCAAATCGTGCCAGTATGGCTAAGAATTAAAAACAATTATCAACAATTTGCTTGTAAATTTAGACATGGAAATAAGTAAACCATAGGTAGATATAAATGACAATCGCCAACTCGTCACGAGTCAGCGGTCTGATAGCATTTTAACGTTTGCTAGTTTGTGTTGCGTTGCTTTATTTCAAATAAGGGCGAACAACATCAGCCAACTCTTTCATCCAAACCAAGGAACGAGGCTGATAATTATCGACAAAGTGACTTGTGTGCAACAGAATATGCTTGCCATCTGCGCTCTCGTGAACATTGATAAAATCGCCCTTCCCAAAACCATTGTTAGCCCGATACAATGGCAGTCTGTTTCTCGTCGCTTCGTCATAATGAGAATATGTTTCCTCCGACACGATAATTCCCCTGTAGGTGTAATTCAAAACACCTCCGTCAAAGTTTTGAATAATATGCAGATCCTTGTACCAGTCGAAGTAATGATAGATATCAAAAATGACGACGGGAAAGTTCCGGAAGAAAGATTGTGTCAAAATTCCACCATTGGATATCCTGCGCTCAATGGAGCGCTTGGTCGCATCATTCTTTACGCTCGTCTTCATACAGTTACAACTCAGGTCAGTCATAAAACTATATTCATAGAAATTGAGCAACTGCCTTGGTTGAACTTGCTGCTCCGGCGGCAGAAGGAGGTTTATGAATTGCTGCTGGGCTTTCCAAGTCACGGAAGTACCTCGATTTAACTCATCCCAAGACTTGGGATTGTTTGATGAGTTATTATCCTTCAGCATAATTTGTCCGTAAAATGGACGGCGAGGGTGATAAACATCCCATGAACGAGCCTCAAACCAGTTCGGAATGTTTTCGGGGGACTTTGATTTCCAAATCAAGGCATTGTTGGTAAAGGCAAAGTCTGCCGCAGTGCATTCTTTACCAATAATAAGAATCTTCGAGGCAGGGTTTCCCT
>JAFXWI010000008.1 GCA_017542915.1 Paludibacteraceae bacterium | reverse complement strand
TTGGCTTTATCGAACCATTCTTGCGTCTTCTCCGGGTTATCTGCATTAGCAGCCTGGAAATCCAGATAGAGTTGCGCGTTACGTTTATCCGAAGCAGCGATAGAGGAATGCAGACTATTGTCCACCAATGTAAAACCATTGAGGATATCCGTACTTACGTTCAACGCCAACATGGCGGTGAGCACCAAGTACATCATACCAATCATTTTTTGTCTCGGGGTTTCCGGACAGTTTTTTGCTCCACCCATTGCTGAAGTGTTTAGAAGTTAAACTTATGCGAGTGCATTGAGCATGTTTCCGTAGATGGCGTTCAGATCAGCTACATGCTTCTGCAACTGCTTGGTACCGTTAGCGAATGCCAATTGAGCCTCTGCTGCCTCTTTTGCGGAAGCGGCTGCATTCTTCTGAGCCTCTACCTGTGCATTGACAGCTTGCAGTTGGAGCTCATATACGGAATTCAGCGAAGCGATGTTCTTACCAACCAACTCAACGCCCTGCTTGTAAGCCTTGGTCTCCTCTGCCACAGCCTTGATATCCTCACCGATCTGTGCATACGAGCCGGACAAACCTTCGGTAGCCTTGGTCAGCGAATCGGTCGACAGACCTACTGCGGTGATCTTCGAAGTGTACTCCATCGTAGCAGCCTCTGCAGCTACCAGGCGATCGTTCAACTTCACACCCGTTGCAGCCACCTTATTCAACTCACTCAGTTGGGATGCCGTCTTAGCCAGATCAGCGATACCGTCCTTCAGCGACTTGAGGTCCTCTTCCTTCAAAGAAGGAACCTTAGCTGAAGCAGCTGAAGCAGCCGGAGCGGCTGCGACACTTGCGCTCATCCCTGCAACTGCTGCGGTAGCTTCGCCAGCGATACCGGCACCTAACAGTGTAGGACGCGGTTGATGAGACTTCTCCTCGAGCAATTCCGGTTTCGTACCATATTCCAACAACTGTGGGAAGACGTTCTCCCAGTGGAACTCAGGATGCGGATGCTCCAACGTACCGATGAGGAACAAGAATGCCTCTGTGAACATTCCGACCATCAGCACCTGACTAGCTCCTGGCCAGTGCAAAATCTTAAACAACGCACCGATAATAACGACCGATGCACCTGCGGAATAAACGATGTTAACCACGTTCTTACCTTGGTAAGACTCATACCAGTGGAAGAATCTTGCGCCAAAACCTTGGTTTGAAGCTTTTTCTGTAGCCATAGTTTGTTATAACTTTATGTTAATGTATATATATTTTTCTTTATTATTCACCTATATATGCGCGAACGCAACGGAATCCGATGTACGGACGGCTCTCGTACTGATATTCATACGTACGAACACCGCACTGCATGAAATAACTGATATCCTTCCAGCTACCACCCTTAACGACTTTGCGCTTCAAGATGTCCGGATCGGCCTTACGAGCCATATAGCTATAGTCCGGATTCAAGTCATGGATGTGGATATTCGCGCCACTCTGATAAGCGGAATTGGTCCACTCCGACACGTTGCCGGCCATGTCGAACAGACCGAAGTCATTCGGACGGAACTGAGCTACCTTCATAGTCGTCGTACCGGTATCATCGCTGTACGCGCCGCGGTACGGTTTGAAGTTAGCAAAGAAGCAACCCTTACCGTCACGGGCATAGTTGCCACCCCACGGATACATCGCCATCTTACGACCACCACGCGCAGCATACTCCCACTGAGCCTCCGTCGGCAGACGGTACTCGTTAACCTCGGTAGACGAATACATATTGAAGTATTTGGTACGCCAGTTGCAGAACGCATGAGCCTGCTCCCACGTTACACCTACTACCGGATACTCGCCATAGCCCGGGTGCTTGAAATACATGTGCAGCAACGGATCGTTATACGAGAACTGGAAGTCACGTGCCCAAACCAAGGTATCGGGATAGATACTGATGATCTTCTCGGTCAACAGGTCTTTCGGCTCACGCAACGGACGGATAATCGTCGAGTCCTTAATCTCGTTGTTGGCATTTACCCAGAAGGTATCTACACGTGCCGTAGCTCCGGGAGGATAGGTACTCGTAGCCACATCGAACTTATTACGTTGCGGCAGCGCCTCATCCATATTCACCCAACTATAACGATAGTGCAGATTGTTAGTATTGATTTTACCATCCGAATAGTACATCGAAGCCAATGCATCGATGACATCCTCCTCCTTGCTATTCCAAGGCACTTTCTTACGCCAGTTGATGCGGAAGTTGGTTTCGTCGAAGTCCTCATCTTTCGGCTGGATCGCATAATCGGTCATACCTGCCGCAATCAGACTGGAAAGTGCAATAGAGTCACGCACCCAGTTTACGAACTGGTGATACTCATTGTTTGTGATCTCTGTCTCGTCCATCCAGAACGCGTCAACCGTCACCATCACGATGTTGTCCGGCTGCTCAAACACAGCGGATTGAGTGTTAGCACCCATCATGAAGGAACCCTTCTTAATGAATAACATTCCATAAGGATTCGCCTCTTTAAAGGTACCACTCTTGCCAACTCCGACTAATTCGCCGGCCGGCTTGTTGCAACTCGCCAATGCAATCGCTAATGCGATCAAAGGCAAAATTTTTGTTACTTTCATACTTACAAGTATCGAATTGATTTATATTTGTTCGTCCTTTTCGGCTTCAGGATATCAAATCCGTAGGCCAAGTATATCTCGTGACTTCCATAACTTTCCAACAGCAATTTGTTGGTCGGCAATTCACAACTGTATCCTAACTGCAGGCCGGTAATAATATCCACGCCCAGCAATATATTCACACTTCCGGCGATGCGGTATCCGAGTCCCCAACGGTAGCGGTCTTTGTAATCGCACATCAGCGTGAGGTTGATATCCCAACTGACAAAGTCGCTCATTACCATCATACTCGGTGTCAACATCCAGTCCCTGTAGTCTTTCAGCCGGAAATGGTATCCTCCCGAGACGTACATCGTTCCCACCAGAGTCACCGACGTATATTCATCCCATTCAACTGTCGGACGGGTTAAATGGCTGTAACTCGCGCCTACCCACCATGTCGGAGTGCTGTAGTACAGACCGAATCCCATGTCGAACTTCATTCCCGATTTACTACCCGTCGGCACCGACTGATCCGTCGCATCATGATAATCATCCCCCATCTGACTCAGGTTAATCGAATCTCCTTTAAAACCAACATTCACAAACCCCAAGTCTATTCCGACACTCAGATATCCGTTTCCCAATTTCTGCCGGTACGCATACTGAGCGTACAGCGATTGAGTCGTAAATAATCCGAATCGGTCGTTAAGAAATCGCACCCCTGCGCCGTGCCGCGTCTTTCCTATCACAAACGGCGAACAGAAAGTGAACCATGTGCTCATCGGCGCGTTGGCGATGTCCACATACTGCATACGGTGCAGACCTACCACTCTCATCAAATCACCCTCTCCCACCGCTGCGGGATTATAGGCCGTCGGCATATACATGTATTGTCCCATCTGCGGATCGAACTGCGCGCTCGCAGTAACGAAGGCCAACAGACCAAGCAGCAGACTAATACTCTTCTTCATCGAAGAAAAAGTCCTCATCCTGCGTAGGATAATCCGGCCATATATCCAAGATGCTCTCATACTGTTCATCGTCCTCGTCCTCCAGCTCGTGCAAATTCTCAATTACCTCCGCAGGAGCGCCAATGCGATTGGCATAATCAAGCAATTCTTCCTTTGTTGCCGGCCATGGAGCATCCTCTAATTTCGAAGCCAATTCAAGCGTCCAATACATAGTTTATTTTCAATAATTTTTCAAAATAGCGTGCAAAAGTACTCAAAAACTTTGATTCGTGCAAATAATTTTTATAATATTTTACATTTTTTGGTGTTTTTTACACAAAAGCACACTTTTCCGTCAATTTTTCCACATTTTAATCCTTTTTCCAGGTCTCTTCCGCTTCTCCGTTCTCATATCCCAGATAACGCGCAAGGACAAAAAGATAGTCACTGATACGGTTCATGAGCTGCATTGCTTCATCGGGGCATCCCAACGCAATCATTCTTCGCTCCGCACGACGGCAAATAGTACGACATATTTGGCACCGCGCGACGCATTCTGAACCGGCCGGAAGGATGAATGCATGTAGCTTAGGTACTACCGCCTGCATCTCATCAATCCATACCTCTATCTGCTGTACATCAGCCGCGCTCACCCACTCTCCGGGTGCCCGGCTCAAAGCTGCGCCTAAGTTAAACAACCTGTTCTGCATCCATGACAGTTGTTCATCCGTTGGCTGAAAACGGATAGCGGAAGTCTTCAATCCTGCGCGCAGCAGTCCAATCCAGCTATTAAGTTCATCTACCGTGCCGTACGCCTCGATGCGTGCGTCGGCTTTGGAGATACGCTCACCGTTCGCCAGCGAGGTTTCTCCTTTGTCTCCTGTTTTGGTATATATTGCCATATTGCTAAAACTAAACTCTTATCCTATAATGTCGTTTCAAATAATGCGTATCCACGAACAGCAGTCCTACGTGGTAAAGGTCCATACTGGTCGTCACACGTGCATCGTTTTTGAGTTCCTCCCAAGCCTGCTCCATCTGTTCGGAATGGTGAATATCATCCACGGCTATGATGCCTTTCTCGTTCATTCGCGGCAGCAGGTACGTCACGTAGTGCATCGTAGCTTCATATGTATGGTTAGCATCCACATATGCCAAGTCAATGTGTTCGCGCGCGCACTTATATAAGGTGTCGTTGATATTGCCTTGCTGCCATTCTATATTCTCCAATCGCAACGCGCGCCATACACCTTGCGCCACCTTCAGGACCGCTTCGCTTCCTTCGAGCGTCATCACGCGATTTCGGCTGTCGACACTCGCCAGATAGGCGGTCGTAATGCCCAACGATGTTCCTAACTCCAGTATCTCCAAAGGATGCTTCTCGTGCTGCTCAAGAAAATTGACCAGTCGGAAGAGCACCTGTCCTATTCTCGGCTGCTCTAAATGGGTCTTGGCGATATCGCATATGCGGCGCTGCACCAGTTTACCTTCCGGTGAACCTGCCGAACCAAAATCCATCACATCCAAGACGTCCGGACACGCCAGCAGCAACGCGCGTCGGCGCTCTATATCGGTGAAGCAATAGTACGCATTCTCATCGCGTAACACAAACCGCACCAACTCGAAAAGATACGGTGAATGAATGCTTTCACCGGTCGTATTCCAGGCACATAAATAGTGCTTGAGATACGCAAAAAGACGATGTATAGTATCTTTTTTTGCCATTTAGGGTGCAAAAATACTATTTTTTTTGCATATATCCAAAAAAAAATGTAATTTTGTCGCATGATTTTGAATTATATCTGGATTTCGCTCATTTTGCTGGCCGTCCTGATGGGACTGGTGCAAGCTGTCTGCTACGGAAACGTGGATATCTTCTCCGCTATTCTCAACTCCACCTTCGATAGTGCCAAAACAGGTTTCGAACTCTCCTTGGGTTTGACAGGCGTACTTTCGCTATGGATGGGAATTATGAAGATCGGCGAGAAAGCCGGTGCGGTGAACACCTTAGGCAGAGCCATCAATCCGTTCTTCAGTCGTATTTTCCCGGAGATACCGAAGGGTCATCCCGTCTATGGTTCGATGCTGATGAACTTCGCGGCAAATATGCTCGGTCTTGATAATGCCGCAACGCCGATGGGTCTGAAGGCGATGGGCGAGTTGCAGGAACTGAACAAAGACAAGACGAAAGCCTCCAATGCAATGGTGATGTTCGTGGTGTTAGGCGCGAGTGGTCTGACGCTTATCCCGACGACCATCATGGCGTACCGCGCCCAACTCGGTGCGGCCAATCCGGCGGATGTCTTCCTGCCGATACTCATCGCGACGTACGTAGCCACGCTGGTGGGACTTATCTGCGTGTGTATTGCGCAGAAGATCAAGATGAAAGATCCGGTGGTGTTGGGTACACTCATTGGTCTGACAGCCCTTGTAGGCTTGCTTGTATGGGGTTCAACCCTTCTTTCGCACCATGCTTTAGCCGTTGTCTCTGCTGCCATCGCAGCTATTTTACTACTCGGCGTCATCTGCTGGTTTATCATCCAAGCGATGGCAAGGCAGATCAACGTCTATGACGCGTTTATTGACGGCGCCAAAGGTGGATTCCAGACGGCTATCGGTATCATCCCTTACCTCATCGCCATCCTTGTGGCAGTAGGTATGTTCCGCGCCAGCGGTGCGATGGGACTGCTCGAGCAGGGCATCGCATGGCTTTTTGCAGCCTGCGGCATCAATCCTGATTTAGCAGGAGCTGTTCCGACGGCTCTGATGAAACCCCTCAGCGGTAGCGGCGCCCGCGGACTCATGCTTGAGGCGATGACCACGTATGGCGCAGACAGCCTCGTCGGCCGGCTCTGCTGCATCCTGCAAGGCACGACGGACACCACGTTCTATGTGCTCGCTGTCTATTTCGGGTCGGTAAATATCAAAGATACGGGCCACGCCGTGGTATGCTGCCTGCTCGCTGACCTCGCCGGCGCCATCGCCGCCTTCGCCATCGCTCCTATCTTCTTCGGATAAAGAGCAACAATCCAGTATTATATACGTAGTATATAATACCAATGAAATAAAAAGCAAAAATTAGTGCGTGATAAGTACGAGATAAGTGTGTCATAAGTACGTCGTAAGTACGAGATTTTCGGGGTCGAGTGCTTATAAATTGCACATGAAGAGTATATATACATGATTACATTTCATACAGAGGACATAGAGATGCCGGCGTTGGACGAGCGTAAGATCAACCGCTGGATTCGTGCAGTAGCGGCAGAGTACGGCTTTGCCGTAGGGAACATCAATTATATCTTCTGCTCCGACGAGCGTGAGTTGTCGGTGAACCGCGAGTTTCTCGGTCATGACTATTACACGGACGTCATCACCTTCGACTACTCGACCGCGCAGACGCTCAACGGAGACATCTTCATCTCGCTGGACACGGTGCGTTCCAATGCGGAGATGGTGGGCACAAGTTTTGATCATGAGTTAATGAGGATAC
>JAFXWI010000051.1 GCA_017542915.1 Paludibacteraceae bacterium | reverse complement strand
TGTATCGACAAACTGCGTGACACCGCTACGTCTCACGAGCGTGTGTTCCTTGTAGAGGTGATGGGTCGCGATGCAGGCTTCCTGACGCTGAACGCCGCTATAGCAGGTGGCTGTGAGGCAGCTATCATCCCGGAGCGCGCACCGGTTCCTGAGCAGATAGAAGAAGCTATCGGTAGTGGTCGCCGCAAATCGAAGAACTCGTCCATCGTACTCGTTCAAGAGCACGCCGTGGAAGGTGGTGCCAAGACCGTAGCGGAGATCATCGAGAAAGTGCATCCGGAGTACTCCACCCGCGTGACCGTTCTCGGACACCTCCAACGTGGCGGCAGTCCTTCGGCATACGACCGTATCCTTGCTTCCCGTCTGGGTGTGGCTGCCGTTCAGGCGCTTCTCGACGGTCAGCGTAACGTCATGGTCGGTATTCAGAACGACGACATCGTGCTCGTTCCGCTCACCAAGGCAATCCACCAGAAGAAAGATATTAAGGAAGACTCGTGGGAGGCTCTCCAGACGCTGTCGATTTAGTTGAGAGTTGATAGTTGAGAGTTGAGAGTTGAGAGTTGAAAGTTGAGAGTTGAGAGTTGAGAGTTGAGAGACACTAAAAAAGCGAGGCGCGAACCTCGCTTTTTTAGGTCTGTCCGAAAGATCAGCGAACGGATGTCAGTTTCTTGATCTTCGCGTTCAGTTTGTCGCATTTCATCAGTTCCTCCAAGGAGAGGTGCATACGGTAGTTCCAGAAATGACGCGGGTTAGCAGGTACGTTGATACGGTCTGCGAACTGGTCTTTGATGCGCACGTCTCCGTCGATAGCGAGCCAATCCTGCAGCGGGAGGATCGTCCACATAGCAGGGCTGTACATATGCTGGTTGATGATGAACTCGGCAATCTCCGGCGTCATCTCTTTGGGAGCATCTCCCCACCAACCCATCTGCTCGTTGTAGAAACGCTGGGTCACCGCACGGTCTTCTTCCCACCAAGCGCGCAACGGGTTCATATCGTGCGTGCCGGTCGTGCAGACAGACTGATACGGAGCGTCGGCAGGATGCGCGAACTTAACGGTCGGGTCTTTCGGCATACGCTGGATCTCGAGACTGAGGATCTGCAACTCGTGCATCACATCGGGTACGCAAGCAGGTACCATTCCGAGGTCTTCGCCGCAGCAGAGCATATGCGTTGCTCCGATGAGTGTCGGCAGTTTGCGCATAGCGGAGTCGCGCCAGAAGGATGTATGACGACGGTAGAAATAGTCGTTGTAGATACGCATGAGCACCTCTTTTTGATCGCTGTAGAGCTCGTTGAAGGAGTGACTCTGATAGATCGAGATACGCGGATGCAACCATCCCGGACGACGCTGGTCTTCCACGAAGAGCACTTCGCAATGGAGATAGATCAGACCGTTGCAGATATTATGTACCGCTTTCTCGGTCAAGCCGCTGGCTTTGAGCTGTTTCTCATCGCCCAAGAGACGATCAGCCCATTCCTGCACTTTCGCCTGCGTGTCAAACTCCGGACGGAACCAATAGACGTAGTTATCGCGTGTCTGGAGGGCGTTTTTCTTAGCCCATTCGGTATCAAAACCAAGGACGTCACCCAAGAAGTTCGCACGGATATAAGGCTTGGTCATACGATCCCAGTCAAGGCAAACACCCTGCGCGCAGAGCTCGTCGTAGCTGTACGGCAATGCCGGAACGAAATGTCCGCAGAGACCCCATACATCGCTCTTACGCATCTGCCAGATACGGAAGAAACCGAGAATATGATCTATGCGGTACGCATCGAAATAATCCTGCATCTTTTGGAAACGTGCTTTCCACCAACCGAAACCATCCTTCGACATCTCGTCCCAGTTATAGGTCGGGAATCCCCAGTTCTGACCGCTGATGGAGAAATCATCGGGCGGAGCACCGGCAGAAGCGTCGAGGTTAAAGAGCTCCGGATAAACGGCTGCATCCACAGAGTCCGGCGAGATACCAATAGGTATATCACCCTTCATAGCCACACCGATGGAGTGCGCATAAGCGACAGCGTCTGCCAACTGCTTGTCGGCATGGAACTGGAGGTACTTATAGAACTCTTTCGGCTGTTTGTCACGTTTGTGCAGGAAAGCGGCATACGGCTCCAACCAAGCGTGGTTCTTCTTCTCAAACGCTTTGTATTCCTCGGTAGCAAAGAGTGCATCTTTGTCCTGTTTGTAGAGGGCTTTGAAGAACTCCATCTTAGCGTCATAGACGTTCTGATAGTCCGCAAAAGTGAGGGCGTTCAGTTCGGCTTTCTTAGCCTCGTATTTCTTTTTCAAAGCCGGAGTCAGTTTGCCCATCTTCTCGATATTGATGTAAATGGGGTGAAGGGCGAATACCGAAACGGCGTTGTACGGATAGCTGTCAAGGTTGTTATGACGAAGCGTGGTGTCGTTGATCGGCAGGGTCTGAATCATCTGCTGACCGGTAGCCGCAGCCCAGTCTGCCATTTTCTTGAGGTCTTGGAACTCACCGATACCGAATCCCTCTTCGCTACGGAGCGAGAAGACCGGAACAGCTACTCCGGCTCCCTTCCAGCGAGGCTGCGTACGGCGGAAACCACGGTCATTCTGACAGATGATCTGTCCTTTCTCTACACCCCAGATCTGACGGTTCTCACCCCACTCCATATCCACGGTAGCACCGGTAGCGAGGTCATAAACGAGGTATTTATATTCCACGATGTTCTGTCCTTTGACATTGACATCAGCACGCCAAATAGGGAACTCGGCATCGCTCATAACGAGCTTCTTCTCGGGGTTCCAATCGCCTAATTCAGGGCAGTTACCAACGATAGCTACGCCTTGCGTCGGCAGGATCTGCGGCAGGTCGATCGAGAAACGGATGCCGCCTTTGACTGCAGCAGGTTTAGCGGCATTGTGGCGAAGGAAGAGGGCTTTGAGGAATGCCGTGGTATAGAAACTGTCCTCGTACGTGCTGGCTTTCCAAGCGTCACGGACTACTACGTTCTTGTCCGTAGCACGGAAACTCAGTTTACGCGGCTCGCCTGTCTCGTAGATGAAGCGACCGTCCTGCAAACGAATAGCGTACTTGTAGTAAATTTTGGAAACGGCGGCTTTGGTCTCCACATGACCCGACCAGAAATCGGTTCCTTGGCAATCCAAGACCAAAGGCGATTTCTCCGTCCAGCCCATCACCGGATCTTGCGTCTCAATGACACACAGATTCTGCCCATACTCGGCACGATAGTGAATTTGAAAATGAATGTTCATGATATTGTGTATTAGTTAATTTTTCGGTATCATGTAATGTCGTTATTACGATATTTTGATAATTTGCTGCAAAGTTACAACTTTTTTTTCATTTGTGCAAATTATTTATCTTTTTTTCTCAAAAAAGGCCAAATTAGGCAGGGCAAGAGGGTGTTTATCGTCCAAAGGAGCACTCCTGCAAATCCGGCGTTCATCGATCCGAAGAGCGTGATAGCCCACGCTCCGCGAACTCCCACTTCCGCTATCGGCACATTCGGGGTGACCGTCACGAGGAGGAAATAGATTAGTACATTTGAAATTTGAAATTTGAGATTTGAAATTGCTCCCAAAGCATAGAGCACCAAGCCTAATTGGACACACCAACAGGCAAGGCGGACGAGACTCTGCATCGTGCTTTCGAGAAGCAAGGGATAATTGAGTGCCACGTATTTCTTCAACGCTTTCGGAAAGAGCGCATAGACAACCGCCAAGACCAAGACTACTCCGCCCAAGGCATAGAGATAGCTGTTTCCCAAGATCGTCAGCACAGCAGGCGAGAAAGCGATTCCCACACAACCTGCCAAGACGATAGCTGCCGTCAT
>JAFXWI010000050.1 GCA_017542915.1 Paludibacteraceae bacterium | reverse complement strand
GGCTTGCACCAACTCTATACCTACCATTTCCCCAAGACTTGGTCTGCAGCCTGCGTAGCTAACCGCGAACTCATCAAAACCGCCCAAAAACTCGCTCACGCCCTCGAACACGACTACTCTCCGGAAGGCATCGAGTGGAGACTTCGTTTCTTCCATCATTATTTCCATGTAGTCAAAGGAGGTGCCAAACCGGAACCCGGTCTCAAGCCTTATACCCGCTTCTATCAATACGTCTACGTCTCCATCTACCGCGACCTCAAATCCGCCTCCCAACAAGCCTCCGCATCACAGTCTTTGTTGAGTGCTCCGTGCGTCAGCGCGGAGTCCCCTTCGCCTATAACCATTAGCCTTTCGCCTTTAAATTCCCCTTCGTCCTTAAGCCCCGAGGACGTTTCCTTCGTGCCCATAGATCCTCGTCCTCTCCGTTCCCGCCGAACGTATCCCCTCAACGCCCTCATCCATCGTCAAATCGTCAATACAAATTAGTTTTTTTTCGTTTTTTTTCTCTTTTTATTTGCATATATGCAAAAAAAAGTGTACCTTTGTACCCGATTTGGCTGTTTGCGACGCAAACGGGATTATATATATAATAAGGAAATGGAGAGTTTTTTGGAATTGTGCCGACATAGGCGGTCGATACGCAAGTACACGAATCAGCCTGTGGAGCAGGAGAAAATAGATTATTTGTTGCAATGCGCGCTGATGGCTCCGAGTTCAAAACGGACGAACCCGTGGGAGTTTATCGTGGTGCGCGACGAAGCGAAGCTGAGGGCGATGTCGGGTTGCCGTACGTATGGCAGTCAGATGTTCGAGACAGCGACGGCGGGAATAGTGATCGCGTTGGACACTACGCTGAGCGATGCATGGATGTGCGACGGAGCGATAACTGCGGAGCATATACTGTTGGCAGCGGAAGAGCAGGGTTTAGGCGCTTGTTGGTGCCACGTGTACTGCCGTGAGGCATCGGAGGAGTTGATTAAGGGGCTGTGCGGGATACCGGAGGATAAGACCGTGCTTTGCGTCATTTCGCTGGGATACAAAGACGAGGAACGTAAGGACTATGACCTTGAGAAACTCAAGTACGAGAAAATTCACGTAGAGAAATATTAATTGTTAATTATTCATTATTCATTGAAATCGTGAAGCCAATAATAGGAATAACCGCCGGAGATACAAACGGCGTTGGATATGAGGTGATTATTAAAGCATTGCTGAACGGATACGTGTTTGACGTAATGCGTCCGGTTATTTACGGCAATGCAGCAGTAGCGAAACAGCATTTTCACACCTTAGACGAAGAGTTCCGTAACATCACATGGAACATGATCGATAGCCCTGAGCAAGCCAAAGACGGTCGGCTCAACATGATCACGTGTTACACGGATAACTTACCTGTGCAGTTAGGTACGCCCACGGAGGATGCCAACAAAGCAGCGAAAGCGTCGTTGGAACGTGCGTGCAGGGATCTGAAAGCAGGTCTTTTGGACGCTTTGGTGACTGCTCCGATTAACAAAGAGGCTCTCGGAGGAGGGCACACGGAGTATCTTGAGAAATGTTTTAATGGTGCAAATGATGCAAATGATGCAAATGGTGGAAGTCTGATGATGCTTTGTACGGAAGGACTGCGTGTGGCGTTGGTGTGCAATCATGTGTCGATAGCAGAGATCCCTTCGCAGATCACGGAGGAGCGTATTTTGAGCAAGCTGACAACTCTGAACGAAAGCCTCAAGCGGGATTTCGGATTAGAGAAACCGCGTATTGCGGTCTTGGCACTCAATCCTCATGCCGGAGACGCCGGTCTGTTGGGCAAAGAGGAGCAGGAGATCATCATCCCGGCTTTGACGAAAGCCAAAGAGCAGGGTCTGTGGGTGTTCGGTCCGTATGCTGCCGACGGGTTCTTCGGAACGGGGCATTACACGCATTTCGATGCGGTACTCGCCATGTACCATGACCAAGGATTGATTCCGTTCAAGACCTTGGACATGAGCGGCGTGAACTATACAGCGGGTCTGTCTATCGTTCGTACCTCGCCGGATCATGGCACTGGTTATGACATAGCAGGCAAGAACGCAGCGGACGAGAGTAGTATGCGTCACGCGATCTTCATGGCGCTGGACGTGCTCCGTCAACGCAAAGAGTACGATGAGTTACGTGCCAACCCGTTGCCGTTCATCGAGCGAACGGACATAGAAGGCAAGCCGCGTAGAGAGTTCATTGATTTCAAGACCACTACCGGAGGAAACCGGTTTGAGCGTCCCGCTGAACTGAAAGAAAATGAATAAATGAGAAAATGTGAAATTGAATAAATAACAATATAATGACAGCACAAGAGATTAGAAAATCGTTTTTGGATTTTATGGCATCGAAGGGACACCAAGTCGTACCCTCGGCGCCGATGGTTATCAAAGATGACCCCACGTTGATGTTTACCAACGCAGGTATGAACCCGTGGAAAGGAATCATCTTAGGCAATGACCCTATTAAATACCCGCGTGTGGCGGACAGCCAGAAATGTCTGCGTGTGAGCGGTAAGCATAATGACTTGGAGGAAGTGGGACACGACACGTATCACCACACGATGTTCGAGATGTTGGGCAACTGGTCGTTTGGCGACTATTTCAAGAAAGAGGCGATTGACTTTGCCTGGGAATATATCGTGGATGTGCTCAAGATCGATCCCTCAAACCTCTATGCAACGGTCTTTGAAGGTTCGCCGGAAGAGGGACTTTCCCGCGATGACGAGGCAGCTTCTATCTGGGCAAAACATCTGCCTGCCGACCATATTCTGAACGGCAACAAGCATGATAACTTCTGGGAAATGGGCGATACGGGTCCTTGCGGTCCGTGTAGTGAGATCCACGTGGACAGCCGTCCGGCAGAGGAGCGTGCGAAAGTGCCGGGACGTGAGTTGGTGAACAAAGATCACCCGCAGGTCATCGAGATATGGAACATCGTCTTTATGCAATATAACCGCAAAGCGGACGGTTCGTTGGAGCCGCTGGCAAAGAAAGTGATCGATACCGGTATGGGCTTTGAGCGTCTGGTTCGTACGATCCAAGGCAAGACCTCGAACTACGACACCGATGTTTTTCAACCGATGCTCAAGAAGATCGGCGCTATCTGCGGCTGTCAGTACGGCAAGGACGAGAAGACCGACGTGGCTATGCGCGTGATTGCGGATCATATCCGAACGATCGCTTTCGCTATCACCGATGGTCAGTTGCCGAGTAACGAGAAAGCCGGCTATGTGATCCGTCGTATTCTCCGTCGTGCCGTTCGTTATGGATATACGTTCCTGAACATGCGCAGCGCGTTCCTCTATCAGTTGGTTCCGCAACTCATCGAGGATCTCGGTGAGGCTTATCCCGAACTCAAGATCCAAGAGGCGCAGATCACTCCGGTGATCAAGAGCGAGGAAGAGGCATTCCTGCGTACCTTGGACAAAGGTATCGGTCTGCTCGACAAGCTCATGGACGAAGCTAAGAAAGCCGGTAAGACCGAGATCAGCGGTGTGGATGTGTTCACACTCAAAGATACATACGGATTCCCGCTTGACCTGACCGAACTGATCCTCCGCGAGAACGGCTTTACCACCAATGAGGAGGAGTATAACAAAGCTCTGGAGCATCAGAAATCGATGGGTCGTGAGGCAAACAAACAAGACTTGGGAGACTGGACCGTACTGCGTGAAGGTGAGACCGAGTTCGTGGGTTACGACGAGCTGAGTTGCGAGACGCACATCCTTCGTTACCGCCAAGTGAGCCAGAAAGGCAAGACGTTCTATCAGGTCGTTCTCGACAAGACGCCGTTCTACGCTGAAATGGGAGGCGAGGTCGGAGATACCGGAGTGTTAAGCCTTCAGAATTCAGCTATCAGTTGTCAGATTATTGATACCAAGCGTGAGAATAACTTGCCGGTTCATATTATGACGGAACTGCCGGCTGATCCTTCGGCTACCTTCATCGCTGAGGTGGATGCAGAGCGTCGTCAGGCGATCATGTGCAATCACTCGGCTACGCATATTATCCACTACGCGCTGCGTGAGGTACTCGGCAAGCACGTGGAGCAAAAGGGTAGTTTGGTTACGCCGGAGAGCCTGCGTTTTGACTTCTCTCACTTCCAGAAAGTGAGCCCTGAAGAGCTGCGTCAGGTAGAGCGTTTGGCGAATGCGATCATCCGTCAGGACTTGCACCTCGAAGAGAGTCGTCATACACCGATCGCTGAAGCGAAAGCAATGGGAGCTATGGCTCTGTTCGGCGAGAAATACGGCGATGACGTGCGTGTGATCAAGTACGGTCCGTCGGTTGAGCTCTGTGGTGGTTGCCACGTTTCCTCCACCGGTCGAATCGGTTCGGTTCGTATTATCATGGAGACCAGCGTAGCTGCCGGAGTGCGTCGTATAGAGGCGGTTACCGCTGCTCGCGCGGATGAGCTCTACTATGCCGGACAGGATATGATCAATGGTCTGAAAGCAATGCTGAACAACGCACCGGATCTGTCGGCTGCCGTGCATAGATCCATTGATGAGAACGCCGAGCTCAAGAAACAGATCGAGCAGTTCATGACGGAGAAGATTGAGCATTTCCGCGATCAGATCATTGCTTCGGCGGAAGATTTCGGAGATACCAAGATCGTGCGTCTGACCGGAGAACGTAATCCGGAGCTGATCCGTGGTGTGATGCCGATGTTGCGCGGTAAGTTCACCGATGTGAAGTTCGCTGTTGTCAGCGCTACGCAGTGTGACTACAAACCGATGATCGCAGTCTTCCTCTCTCAACCGCTGGTGGAGGCAGGTAAGAATGCCGGTCTGATGATCAAATCCGCTGCGAAACATATCCAAGGTGGTGGAGGCGGACAACCTTGGTTCGCTACTGCCGGAGGACGTGATGTTAACGGATTAGAGGCTGCGATGGAAGAACTATTAAAAAATCTAGCCGACTAGTGTACTAGTCTACTAGTCAACTAGTAAATTATATGCGATTACCAAGTTCATATCTACCGACAAACATCCGTAGTGCATTCCGATTTATGGTCATCGGATTTTCGGGATCATTAGTCCAAACGGGATTCTTCCTGTTAGCTATCAAGCTAATGGGAAATCCCGAAAAAGGAATGGTCCTGTATTACGTGGCTTTCGCTATAGGTTTTCTCTTGGAGATGGTACCGAATTATGTGTTCACCAACTGGTACACGTTCGGCACCCGACCGACGCTGAAGAACGCAGGAGGTTTCCTCTTGGCTCGAGTCATCAATCTGGTCATCCAGTTTTCCCTTCTGCCTCTTCTCGTTTATCTGCTGCCCACGTGGCAGGACGATTTCCTGAGTATGTTTGTCATCTTCCTTGCAGGATGTGTCAACTACCTCGTATGTCTGATCTTTTTTAAGAAATAAATAATAAAAACCATGAAAATATACAGAGCAAATATCTTATATACTCCTTCGCCCAAGAAACTGGAGATCATTCCGCACGGCTATATTGTCGTGCGTTCGAACGGTTTGATAGAGGGTATCTACAAGGAGCTGCCGGAGAATATGGATTGGAGAAGGCAAGTGATGGATTTCGGAGACAAACTCCTGATCCCTGCTTTCAACGACCTGCATGTCCATGCGCCTCAATACCGGAATATGGGTCTGGCGCTTGATCTGGAGTTACTGCCGTGGCTCAATACCTATACTTTCCCCGAGGAAACCAAGTATGCGGATCCGGACTACGCGCGGCGTCTATACCGCCGTTTCGTACATGAACTTTGGATGCAAGGTACGATGCGTTCCGCAGTCTTCGGCACTATTCATCCGGAGGCAACGCGTATCTTGGCGGATCTGTTCATCCAAGCCGGTATGGGTGCGTATGTGGGATTAGTGGGAATGAACCGTAACAGCCCCGAGACGCTGCAGAACACTACTGCCGAACTGTTGGACGGTATGCGTATGTTGAAAGCGCACCTCGACGAGCATGGAGAAGGACGAGTGCAGCCGATCATTACTCCGCGATTTGTACCGTCCTGCTCGGATAAGATGCTGCGTGCCTTAGGCGAATATGCGGCTGAGACCGGTCTGCCGGTTCAATCACACCTCTCGGAGAACCGCTCTGAGATAGACTGGGTGAAGGAGTTGGAGCCCGATTCCACTTGTTACGGCGATGCCTATAATAAATACGGTCTGTTCGGTCAGACGCCGACGCTGATGGCGCATTGCTGCTACACGGACGGCGAAGAGATGGAGCTGATGCGCAAGAATGGCGTGTATGTGGTACACTGCCCGATGTCGAACAGCAACCTCTCGTCCGGTATGGCTCCGATCCGTAAGTTTCTCAACGCAGGTATTAACGTAGCACTCGGAACGGATGTGTCGGCAGGACATCATCTGTCGATGCTGCGTGTGATGCAATACGCTATTCAGGTGTCGAAACTCAATTATGCGCAGACGAAAGGCGAGATGTCGTTCCTGAGTCTGAGCGAGGTGTTCTATTTGGCTACCAAAGGCGGCGGTTCGTTCTTCGGCAAGGTGGGTTCGTTTGAACCCGGGTACGAGTTCGATGCGCTGCTCGTGGATGACAAATACCTCAATTATGACAACTACACCTTGGAGCAGCGTCTGGAACGATATATTTATTTGGGTGATGACCGTGACATCAAACGTCGTTTCTGTCGCGGAGTAGAGTTGACGGAACCGGTATGTTAAAATGCTTTACAAAAGGTCAAAAGGCAATGATTGTGCATCGTCCCGAGGGTCTCACTCTCTCTGAGTACTTGGCAATGGAGGCAGAGATGGTGAAGACCATCACTGAGCCGACGGGTTTCACATGGATAGTGGCTCCGACGGTCATTTATGGCAAGCATCAATGCGTGGAGGCAGAGGTGAACGAAGCATATTGCCGTGAGCACGGAATAGCTGTTGTGCAGCGAAAGAGCGGAGGAGGCTGTGTCTATGCCGATGAAGGCAATCTGATGGTCTCTGTCATCTCGCCGAACGTACATAGCCAAGAGGTATTTAATTGGTTTTTGGAAAATCTCTCATGCGCGTTGCAGACGATGGGGTACGAGGCGGTGAAGACAGCGCACAATGATGTGTTGGTAGCCGATAGGAAAGTAGCAGGCACCGCTTGTTATACCACCTCTACCGGCACCGTGGTACACGCCTGTATCCTATACGACGTGAACTTGGATCATCTGCAACAAGCGATCACTCCTTCCGTAGAAAAGATGGCGAAGCATGGTGTAGCGTCCGTTCGACAGCGCGTTCGCAACCTGCGCGACATCAAAGATCTCGGACCGATAGCGGTGTTCCGGCAACGAATAGAAGAACAAATAGAGCGCTGTTTGGCGCAATGAGAAAGGATATAAAATTATGAAAAACAATGTTTTTGCAGGAGGCTTGATTGCCTTGGGACTCTTCTTCGGAGGACTGTTCATTTATTGTGGTATTACCCGTTTTGCTAACAAAGACCGTGCGGTAACGGTCAAAGGTCTGAGTACGCGTGAGGTGGAAGCTGACTATGCCGTTTGGCCGCTTTCGTACGCATGGAGCGGTAATGATCTACCTGCGCTCTATGAGCGTTTGGAGCAAGTGACCGCGCGTGTGAAGAAACATCTGTTGGCACTCGGTTTTGAGGAAGCGGACATCCGTCAGGGGTCTATCAATGTACATGACAACTGGTCGGATTACTACGGCAACCATCGTCCGGAATATAAATATACCCTCAATACCTCGCTTATCGTTTCAACAAACAAAGTGCAGCTGGTAGTAGCGAGTCAAGGCAAAGAGGCTGAGTTGCTCAAAGAGGGAATCATCGTGAAGACCGAGCAATGGAATCTTGATTATCAGTACAACGGTCTGCCGGAACTCAAGCCTTCGATGATTGAAGAGGCTACGCAGAACGCTCGTGCGGTGGCTCAGAAGTTCGCTGATGATGCGCAGTGCTCGTTGGGTTCGATCCGCAGAGCAAGCCAAGGTCAGTTCTCCGTGGAGAACGACCAGTATCAGCCGTGGGTAAAGCACGTACGCGTGGTTACCACCGTAGATTATTTCTTGGATTAACTTGAAGACGCACCTGTCGGTCGGTGACTATCAGCCGATGGGCGTTCGTAAGAGGCAGTTCAGCCGGATCTGAGATCAGAAAGACTCTCAGAGCGATAGAGGACGGGTACTTGGCGAAGTACCCGTCGTCCGTATAATACCAGTTGATGGCATCAATAGGAAAATGACGCAGTGCTGCCTTGTGCCAATAGAGAATATGCTTGATCTGTTTAGGGACGACCTTGACACCCGTTTGACCGTCCTCAAAATGCACGAGGGCTACGATGCGCCCTTTATGAAGATGAGCTTGTGCTTGCTCGGCTTCATTGAGGCGGTGTGAAATCGTAATATGATGCGCGCCTTCGGCATTGATACGAGTCATCTCACGACGGAAGAGCTGACCGTGTGTGGAGGTGTCATGGTAATTGTTGTAAGCAATGAAATAATGGATCATCTCATGCAGTATAGTGTCCTCCACCACCGTCTCCGGCAGGTCGATACGCACATTGATGCGCAGCTGAAAATCTTCGTTCTTATAGCCGCGGAAGAGTCCTTGTTTGCGGCGGGTATAGCACATCTTGCCCAAGAACCCTTTCGCGTGACTCAGTTTGACAGGCACAGGAGGTAACTGTCCGCCGAAATAGCGGACATTAAATTCGTCAAAACGTTTCTGGATATATTCGACCGTTGGAATCATCAGAACCATCCGAGTCGTCGGATGAGGCGTAATACGCAGGTCGGGATAAGCAGAATGATGAAGCAAAGGAAGGTCCAGAAGATTCTTGGAACAGTCGTTTTACTCCAACCCCAGAATAACGCAAGTAATGCACGGCGAACTAATGTCTGAGGACTAACGATGATGCCCAAGCATTTACCAATCTTGGTAAATACCGGCGGGATAGAGTAGAGCCCTGTATCCACCGCTCCCGGGCTGACATCGGTCACGTGTACACCGTATTGGCGCAACTCAATATGCAGCGCGCGGGTGAAATGGGAGAGGAACGCCTTGGTACTACCGTAAGTTCCGAGTCGCTGCGCTGCCATTTTGGAGGTCACCGAGCACACGTTGAGGATATATCCCTTGCGGCGGGAACGCATATCTTGCCCGAAGAGGTAACAAAGCATCGCCGGAGTGTACATATGCAGATTCATAATGAGCGAGGTGAAGCCTTCACTGTCATCGAGGATGTCGCGGTCATGATAAACTCCGGCATTGTTGACCAATACCTCCACCTCTATATCGTGTGCGTGCGCGTATTCATATAGTTCGCGCGCGGAGGACTGCTGCCCAAGATCAAGAACCAAACTGATCACCTCGGTCTGGTATTGAAGATTTGCAATGTGAGATCTGAGATTTGAAGCTGCTTCATGGATCTCTTCTACATTGCTGACGATCAGCAGGTTATAGCCGCGTTCAGCTAACTGTTTGGCGAACTCAAGTCCTAAGCCGGACGAAGCGCCGGTGACGAGAGCGTAGGGTTTGGGTGTGCTCATTGTTGAAAAAAGTGTAGTAATTCAGTCATGTTCGGAAATACGTGGTCGGCTTTTTCTGCCCAGAGTGCCTCATCGGGTAGAATACCGGTGTTCACTGCTAAGGTGAGCAATCCTGCGGCTTTGCCTGCCCGTACGCCGAGCGGTGCATTCTCCACTACGGCGCATTCCTCTTTGGCAAAGCCGGAACGTTCCCAAGCTTTCAGGTAAGGCTCCGGATCAGGTTTGCCGTGGGTGACATCAAAAGCGGTGATGATGCCGGAGAAGATACCGGGGAACGTGTCGTGCAGTTTGCTCAGCAACGAGCGTTGACCCGAACCGGTCACTACCCAGCACTGCACGCCGTTCTCATGCAGGTATTGCAGTACCTCTCGGATACCCGGGATCAGTTCGGGCAACTGACCTCCCGTCAGTTCATTGAAATGATTGGATTTATCGGTGTACACCGCTTCGATCAGTTCTTGCGGTGCTTCTACGCCGTGAATCAGATGATAAGCCTCGTTGATGACCGATGCGCCGGTTCGTCCTTCGTTGCGGTATGTCTGTTCGGCAGTGAAGGGCAGACCATGTTTGTTCATTGACCATTCCCATGATTGCGCATGGTAAGGCATCGAGTTGAACAGAACTCCGTCTTGGTCGAAGAAGACTGCTTTGGGTAAGACCGGCTTCGCCTGAGACAGATTTCTTTCTCCGAAGATGGTAGAACCGATACGAACCATGTTAGCCCCGCAGTCGATGGCGATACGGTAGTCATCGG
>JAFXWI010000049.1 GCA_017542915.1 Paludibacteraceae bacterium | reverse complement strand
TATGGAGCCGGTAACTTCTATTCCGATAAATACAACCAGAACTTCTTCCATTCCGGCGATCTCAAGTTAGAGGCGAATTTCGAACTCCGTTTCCCTATTGTCTGGAAACTCTTCGGTGCCGCTTTTGTCGATGCAGGTAATGTGTGGAACTGGTATAACAGCGATGATGTCTTCAAGAAAGCAGGCATCCCCGATTATCAGGAGCGCCTTCAGCTCCACGAAGAGCTCTACGACGGAATCATCAACAATCCCCATTTTGCCAAACAGATAGCCCTCGGCACCGGTGCCGGTCTCCGTCTGGACTTGGACGGCTTGGTCATCCGTCTGGATTTAGGTGTCGCTATCCATGTCCCCTATCAGACCTATCGTTACAACAAGGACGGAACTCCCGACCGCTCCCGTCCCATCAATACCTATTTCAATATCCCCTCTGCTCTTGACGCACTCCGCCTCAACTTCGGCATAGGATATCCTTTCTAAGATAAACAATTAAACAGTATAGAACATGAAAAAAATCTTTCTTTTATTTCTTCTCTGCGCCATGAGTTTTCAGACTTATGCGGCGAAGCGTCCTATCCCCGAGACCGAACCTCGCTCGGTGATGTTAGCTCGTGCGGGCGATTCCTATTATGTCGGAAATGAGAAAATGGGCAAACTGCAAACCCTTCGTTGGCTGAAAGCGCAGGACTGCCGCGTTGCGTACGACCTGTTCCGTTCCGGTTACGAGACAGCCATGGTGGGGTGGGGCCTGTTGGGTCTCGGTGCCGTGTTAGATGTGGCGGGATCTATTTATATGGTGGTCTCTATTGACAATGGTGCTCCCAAAGGACTCGTTACGGGATATATGTTATACAGTCTTGGAGGCGCCTTTGAATTAGCAGCCGTACCGACCATCTCGGTCGGATATTGGAAGATGCACCAAACGCCGAAGACCTATAACACGCATTGTTACAGGACAGCTGATGCTCGACCGTATTGGGCTATTCAAGCCGGTACTAACGGTTTAGGCGTAGCCTATAAATTCTAAGCTCAGACCCGTTCTGCCGAAAACAAGACCGGTTTGCCGTTCACTCGACAACCGATGACATAAGCTGTACCTCCGTCTCGGAGGTGCAGTTTCTTTTTGAGTTGCTCTGCTGTTAACGGATAATTGCGCACGATCACGTTCGCTTGACTAATCACCCTCTCCTTGGGAGAGGGAAGGGGAGAGGTTTTCCACACCCGTCCCGGAAAATGCTCAACGAACTTATCCGAGACATACAAATGCGTATTGACATCTAATTTCTGAAGCCCGAAACGCTCGGACACCAACTTATATGCCCCTCCTTTGAGAATAGCCGCATTGGGTTCATAAAGAAAATGTCCTCTGTCCAATGTCCACTGTCCAATGCCCGAAGGGCTCTTTTGTTCTTCTTCGCGGGTGAAGACAAATGCCTGCTCTTTCTTATCCAGATCAATCGCAGTAATGGTCTGAGTGCTGACATCTGATTTCTGATGGCTCAACAGCAACACTTCCTTAACCTCATTCTTCACCGCCACCACGTGAATATCCCATTTTATTTCCTCCCTTGAAGGAAGACCATGTGGGGTTTGGAGCTCTTTGATTGCCTGCGTGAGGTCAATCATCGGAGACAACTTGAGCATAATCCTGCCGTTCGGCGCTAAATGCGAAACCAAATCAGGCATCAACTCCACCACATTCGGTGTACAGTCTCCGAGCCGGAAGACTTTTCCGCCATGACTGTCCCGCCTTGCCGGATCAAGGAAGATTAAACCCCACCCGGCCTCCTCACAGGGGGAGGAGAGAAGGAACTCCTCTGCGGTGCAGTTGTGGATGGCAATAGAGAGCTTTTGTCTTTCGACTTTCGACTTTCGACCAAGAGCGAAGTTGTGCTCCGCAATACGACATAACTCCGCGTTCTGCTCCACGTAGTCTGTCTCTTCAAAGAGCTCACTCAGAAAAAATGTATCTACTCCATAGCCGCCCGTCAAATCAAGGCATTTATGATTTGAATATTGGAAAATTGGAGAATTAGAAAATCCGATGATGTGTGCTTTATAGCGTGCCGTAAGTTCCGAAGAGCACTGCTCACAACTCAGCCGCACAGGATACCACCAATCCTCGATCGTAGCAAACGTGGGCAACTTGTCTGCTGTCCGTTCACGCCCCTCGACTTGCTGCAAAAACCACCTCCATTGCTCGTCCGTAAGGTGCTTGTATTTAGAGCGTTGCAACGCTAAGTCGGCTACCTGCATAGTAATAATTCAGTATTTCTTCGTAACTCTTCCCTTCGCTTGCCATCACCGCTGCGCCTATCTGGCAAAGCCCTGCTCCGTGGCCCCACCCGTGCCCTTTAAGTACAAAATGACGAGGCACAAACGAAGACGGTTCTTTCTCTACCTCAAACCACGAGCTATATAGACACGTGCGGGACAACCAAAGGCGGATCTTTAACTCCTTGCCAATGATCTCCGTGTGTTTGGAACCCACAATCTGGAGTTCGTATATACGTCCCGAAGCCCCGCGTTTAAGCGGAATGAGATCAATAATCTCTCCAAAGTCAATACCCGATTTGGTACGAATGATCTCACTCAACTCATCCGCGGTATAACTCACTCTCCAATCCCGAAAATCCTTCGTCTCCTGATCATAGTCATTGAGCACCAGACGCAGCACTTTAGGCGAAGGACTCTTACACCAATCGCATCTAACCGACTGAATATAAGGCACATCGATGTCTTCCCAGCAAGTCCGCCAAACTTCTGTTTTTCCGCCGCAACACTTGTAGTACCGGCAGTCACAGATCTCTTCCTTCGTACCTTGTACATCGTCCTTTTGTCTATAGACCAAGACCTGTCCTTTAGTGGCACGAACTGCCTCTACCGCCCTTTCGTTCTTAGCCCCATCGGGGCACGATTGTCTCATTCGCCTGAGCCCCTCGTACCGCTGACAGTGATCATCTGCACAGACATGAAAACCCTCGTGATTCGGTTTTTGGATTGCGCGTATTGCCCACGAACGGCTGATGACCGCGTGAGCTTTGAGCAACTCCATAGGACTGTTGGCGGACATCTCGGACGAGATAACCGAACACAGATAGTTCTCTAAATCAATGGTGTTGATAGCCGTTTGAGTCCCATCAGCGTTGTTACGAATCTCCAGAGAACCGGCAAACTCTTGGTCTTCATGGCGGTCCCAATGAAAACCAATACCGATCCGCACGTTCTTCAGAACGAACGTCTTCTCCCGCTGCTCAAACTCAATCTGCGGAGCCGTTAATATCCCAACACGAATTTCCACTAATCCACTAATCCACTAAACCACTAATCCTTTCTCGCCTTCAGCTCAAAAGTCCTCAGTTTGTCTTTGTACCAGTTATTGCGGTTCATGGCAACTATGTCGCAGTTCGCATCGGAGTTATCCTCCCAGCGGCGGCAGTTATACACCACATCGTAGATGCGACCGATAGGGTAGTCTCGGCTGATCCGCAGACCCACCGCATAGTCCTCGCCGTACTTGGTAGTCGGATAATTGATGGTACGCAGAAGCGGTACAAAGAATCCACGTGGAGCACCTAATCCGTTGATTCGCAATGCGTTATTACGACCGTTCTCATCGGTCCATTCCCGATGGTCGATCACTCCCGGAGGAAGAATCTCGCCGTCCATATTCGTCAATTGGTACGTACCGATCACCATGCCGTACTTCGTACCTTCTTTATCTTCAAAGGCATCAATGAACCGCTGTACGGTCGTTTCGTCAAAATACGTATCGTCGCTGTCCAACTGAATAGCATACTTGCCGCAACGAGGATCATGGATAGCCACGTTCCAGTTGCCGCCAATAGCGTGCCAAGTCTTATCCTGCGCAATATAGATTAATTTTTCATTTTTAATTTTTAATTTCTCAATGATCTCCGCAGTTCCGTCGGTAGAGTTGTCATCGACCACAATGACGTTGAAGCTATACCCCTCGCGCACTTTCTGGTTCAACGCGCTATGTATTGCGTCCGCGATCGTGCGGGCACGATTCTTACAAGGAATGATAACACTGGCAGTAACGGGATAATCGGATAACTGATCACTGAATACGGAAAGCTCCTTGTATTCACCCGGCTTCAGGTACGCACCGATGCGTTTGAGATGCGCGGTCACGCATTGCTCCATCTCTATCTGTACACCGCGGTTTCGCGGATCCACATAGTCAAACAGTTTCTCTCCCGACTTGCGCGTATCCGTCTCTACCTCATAGTACAGATACTCGGGAATATGTTCCAACTTCTCTGCCCTCAAACGCAAGTCGTAAAGCCCTGCAAACTCGTACTCGGTATCCATCTGAGCTACTATTTTCTTGAGTTTCTCGGTGTCCCATAACATCACAGCTCCGAACTCAAAATCATCGCGCAGCGCACCCTCCTGATAATCAATCACAGGCGCTTCGCCGATCGACCATTGACCATCGACTAACGACTTATTAAAATGGTCGCTGTACACCATCGTAGCACCGGTCATTTGGAGTACTTGAATCATTCGCTCTTGTCCCAGATAAATCCATTCTATATCTGGTTTGAGACAAATCATGGTGTACGGAGTGTTTGCACGGGATGCGATGTCCCTGATAGCCGAAGTGGAGCAAATCCGCCCGGGAAGATGAAATGTACTAATCATATCTATTCTAATTTATTTTCAGCATACAAAATTACACTTTTTTTTTGATATATTCGGTTTGTATCTAAGAAAATCACCATTCTGCTATCTTTTTTTATTATTTTAATAAAATTATTTGCATATATCAAAAATTATGAGTAATTTTGTAGCCGATTTGGAAAAATGCTTTTAATTAACACCAAATAGTATGAAAACACACGCAATGTTATGGGTAGCAGCTCTGCTGTTAACATGCAGCGCTTCTCTGAGCGCAGAAAACAAAAAGGCTGATCAGGTGGGTCAAGGTCAGTACGTTCGTTGTATTGCTTTTTACAACTTGGAGAACCTCTTTGACACTATTCACGATGAGGGCAAAAACGACTATGAATACCTGCCCGACGGCGGTATGAAATGGAACTCGTACAAGTACGAGAACAAAATCAAGAAGATGTCGGAGGCCGTTGCTGCTTTGGGCTTGGATTATGATCCTCGTGGTGCCGCTTGTATCGGTGTAGCCGAGGTGGAGAATATTGGTTGTCTCTATGACCTCTGTCGGGAGACCAACAAGACCTATGGTCGTCGGCTCAAACCGATTCTCTTGGAGGGTCCCGATCGCCGTGGTGTGGATGTGGGCTTCTTGTATGACTCCACGCTCTTCAAGCCTTCGCATGTGGCAGGTTATGAACTCAAAGCACACTATGCCGACGGTGGTGAGATCAAGACGCGTCTTCAGTTGCTCGTTTCCGGTTATCTCATCGGTGACGGTAAACCCGAGAAGATCCATATGATCACGAACCACTGGCCGAGCCGTTACGGAGGCGAGCTCTCTTCCCGTCCGGGACGTGACACAGCCGCTATGCTCTGTATGCACATCTGCGACTCGATCTATCGTACCGACGCTAACGCGAAGATAATCATTATGGGTGACTTGAACGATGACCCCGATAACCATTCCTGCAAGGAGGTGATCAAGGCGCGTAAGAAACCCAAACAGGTGGAGAAACAAGGATGGTACAACACCATGTGGATTCATCTTGCTAACGGAACAGGCACGCTGTTCTATAACGGAGGTTGGAACCTCTTCGACCAGATCATCATCTCCGAGCCGCTCTTGAATGAAGATAAGAACAGCGGCAAATGGGCGTTCTGGAAATCGCAGGTCTTCAACAAACCCTTCCTCACCGTACAGGAGGGCAAGGACAAAGGAGCTCCGCTGCGTACCCACAAAGGTGGCGTTTGGCAGAATGGCTATGGAGACCACTTCCCGACTATGATCTATTTAATTCGTAAAAAATAATGGAACTGCATCGTAATACAACACCGATACAAATGCGTAACTATGGACGCATTGTACAAGATATGATCGGCTATGCGTGCTCTCTGCCGGTCGGTCCGGAGCGTGACTCATTGGAGGTATATATCGCGCAATGTATGCGTCAGCGCAACCTGATCTGGAATCGCGATCAGGAAGCGGGTATTCAGCGTGTACGTGAGGATCTGCTGCGGCTCTCCGGTGGTAAACTCAAAGGAGAATCTGCCGTCTTCGAGCAACTGATGGCGCAACCGAATGCGCAACTTATGGGTAAGAAAAAGAAAAAATAAACTGAATACAAATATGCAAGAAACCAATCAGTTTAAGGTTTTCGCCGGTTCGAAAGGTCTGGATTTGGCGAAACGCGTGTGTGACGTATTGGGTTGCCAATTGGGTAATGTGCACGTAGACCGTTTCTCGGACGGTGAGTTCTGCACTTATTTCGAGGAATCCGTTCGTGGTCAATCCGTCTATCTCGTTCAGCCGACCTGTCCGTCCAGCGACAATCTGATGGAGCTGCTGCTCATGATCGACGCTGCCAAACGTGCCAGCGCTTACAAGGTCATCGCAGTCATTCCTTATTTCGGATGGGCTCGTCAGGACAGAAAAGACAAACCGCGTGTTTCTATCGGTGCTAAACTGGTGGCGAACATGCTCCAAGCTGCCGGAGCTGACCGAATCATCACCGTCGATCTCCATGCTGAGCAGATCCAAGGATTCTTCGACATCCCTGTCGATCATATCTACGGCTCAAACGTGCTCGCACCGTATATCGCGGGGCTCAACCTCAAGAAACTGATTGTGGCTTCGCCGGACGTTGGAGGCTCTAAACGTGCCTCTAACTTCGCTAAGAAACTGCACGTAATGACCGACCGCGAAGTGCCGATGGTCATCTGCTATAAACATCGCCCCGACTTTAACAAAGTATCGGAGATGCGTGTCTTGGGTGACGTGTACGGCAAAGATGTAGTCATCATTGATGACATCGCCGACACTGCCGGAACGCTTTGTAAAGCGGCTCAAGTCATGAAAGCAGGAGGCGCTAAATCCGTGCGAGCCATCGTTTCGCATGGCGTGCTCAGCGGAAATGCTTGCGAGCGAATCGAAGAGTCGGATCTGGAAGAACTCGTTTGCACGGACTCCCTCCCATCGGATGAGAAACATTGCTCCAAACTGCATGTAGTGTCCCTCGCTTCATCCATCGCACAGACGATTCTTGCTATCCAAAACCATACTTCTATCAGCGAAACAAACATGCGATGAAAAAGATATTCATTCTTGGTTTTACATTTTTAATGGGTGTGCTTTTGTTTTCGGCATGTTCACCGAAACAAAAGACACTTGACCGTCCTGCTTTCTGTGCCGACTCTGCCTATGCGTACATAGAGAAACAGATGTCTTTTGGTCCACGTGTACCGAATAGCAAAGGACATAACGACTGTGCCGTGTGGCTCATTCAGAAGCTCCGTTCTTTCGGAGCGGAGGTGGAGCTCCAACGCGGTCAGATGCCTGACTACCGCGGCAACATGCAGCAGATCTACAACATCATCGCCCACTTTACTCCCTCCCTTAAGGGAAGGGACGGGGAGGGGTTGTCCCGTCCCCGCATCCTCTTAGGTGCTCATTATGACACGCGTCCTTGGTGCGATGAGGAAGAGAACTATTCCGACCGTTATTACAACGTCCCGGGTGCCAATGATGGAGCCTCCGGTGTCGGTGTTCTCCTTGAAGTAGCGCGACAAATAGGTCAGAAAGTGGCAGACTCCACATTGTCAACCCCTGTCGACATCATCTTCTTCGATGTAGAAGATATGGGTTCACCCCGTTTCTATACCGGTCAGGAGCGTGAAGACACTTGGTGTCTCGGTTCGCAACTCTGGGCTACCAATTATGCACAAAGGTCAAATCCGCAATACCGATTCGGTATTGTGTTAGACATGGTCGGTGCTCCCGATGCCTCGTTCCCCAAAGAGATGTATTCTACCCAGTATGCCGGCAACTACCAGCAGCAGATCTGGGCGGCAGCGCAGAAACTCGGTTATGGCTCTATGTTCAACAATCAGCAGTCGTACCCCATTACCGATGACCACTATTACGTCAATTATATAGCAGGTATCCCTTGCGTGGATATTATCCATTATGACATCCGTAACGCAACCGGCTTCCCGCATTGGTGGCACACCCGTAACGACAACATGGACAACATCTCCAAATCAACCCTTCAGGCCGTCGGAGAAGTAGTCATGAGTCAATTATAAATCACAAATGTAAATCACAAATGTCAAATAATCTTTTAACTATAAAAGATTTGCACGCTTCCATTGGTGGAAAGGAGATTCTCAAAGGTGTCAACCTCGTCATCAACGAAGGTGAGGTACACGCGATTATGGGACCCAATGGAGCAGGTAAATCGACCCTCTCTGCGGTTCTTACCGGTAATCCTGCCTATGAAGTAACGTCCGGTGAGGTCTATCTCAAAGGACAAGACCTCCTCGCTATGCCCGCGGAAGTGCGCGCACGTGCGGGCGTGTTCCTTTCTTTTCAATATCCTGTGGAAATCCCGGGTGTTAGCATGACCAATTTCATGCGTGCTGCCCTCAATGCCAAACGCGAATACGAAGGAAAAGAACCCATCGCACCCAAAGAGTTCCTCGCATTGATGCGCGAGAAGAAAAAACTCCTCGAATTGCCCGACAAACTCAACAATCGTTCGGTTAACGAAGGTTTCTCCGGTGGTGAGAAGAAGAAAAACGAGATCTTCCAAATGGCGATGCTCAACCCCTGTCTCTCTATCTTGGACGAGACAGACTCCGGTCTCGACATCGATGCCCTTCGCATCGTAGCCGAAGGTGTCAACAAACTCAAGACGCCGCAAAACGCCTCTATCGTCATTACCCACTACCAGCGTCTCTTGGACTACATCGTCCCGGATTTTGTACACGTCCTCGCTGATGGTAAGATCGTCAAAACAGGTGATAAATCCCTTGCCCTCGAACTCGAAGAACATGGATATGAGAATATCTAAAGGCGAAATATTTGAGCGTGTCTTTATCAACGAGGAAGTAAATCTTCAGATCGATCAGGAAGCCGGTTCGCATGTGAAAATACATGTGATCAATGCCTCGTTCTCTATTACGGTGAACCAATTAGGAGAGGGTTGCCGGACGGAAATTTATGGCTTGGAGAACTTGCATGGTGACGAATCTGTCACCGCTGAGACTCACGTCACGCACGCTGTCGGAGGAGGCACCTCGAACCAACTCATCAAATTCGTCTTGGCGGACAACTCCCGTGGTCGTTTTATCGGTGACCTCAAGATCGTTCCCGATGCACAGAAGACCGAAGCCCATCAGACGAACCGCAATCTGCTTCTCTCTGACACCGCCGAAATGCGCACACAGCCGCAACTGGAAATCTACGCCGATGATGTCAAAGCAACTCACGGTGCTTCCACCGGACAACTCGATGAGTCCGCCCTCTTCTACATGCAGCAGCGCGGCATCGATAAACAAAAAGCGCGTCAACTCCTCGTTAACGCGTTTATGGTTGACGTCCTCGCTACCATCAGCGATGAAAAAATAAGGGAGCAATTACTGAACTCTATTGATGGCGTAGTCGAGTAATCCGATTAGACTTCTTTTCTCTTCTGAGTCACGGAACACATTCAATGCTTCCGTGGCTTTCTTTTTATATTCGATCATCTTCTGCACGGCGTACTCGTCTCCCTTGAACCGCATCACAAACGCCTTGATCTCTTCCAACGTCCGTGCTTCCTCTTCCGGCGAATAACCTTTAGCCACTAATCTTTCGCCTTTCGCCTTTATAATATCCGCCTCATCTTTCGGAGCCCTTCTTAGTGCTTCGATAAGCGGCAGCGTCACTTTGCCGTCGCGCAGATCACTCATGGTCGGCTTGCCGATCTCCTCCAAGTCGCTGTAATCAAAAATATCGTCTTTGATCTGGAAGCAGAGACCCAACAACCGTCCATATTCCCGCAAAGCAGCCCGTTGCCGCTGGGTACAACCGGCACTCTCAGCTCCGGCTTCAGCGCAAGCCTGAAAGAGTTGTGCCGTTTTTTGTTCGATCACCTTATAATATTGCTCCTCGTCAATCCACATCGACTGTCCGACGTGCAGTTGTACCATCTCGCCGCTACTAAGGCTCTTACCGAGGTTCGCTACGATCTCCAAGATCCGGATATTACGCACTTCGGCAGTCAGTCCGATGACTTTCGCTAACATATAATCGCCGATAAGTACCGCCACTTTGTTGGTCCATTTGGTATGAACAGCCGCTACGCCTCTGCGCATATCCGAATCATCCACCACATCGTCATGAATCAGACTCGCTGTGTGCAGCAACTCCAACGCAACGGCAGACTTAAGCGTCTTATCCGTCACAGGATTACAGATCTGTGCGGCTAATAACACCAACAACGGTCGCAACTGTTTGCCGCGACGTGACCCCACGTAACGAAGCACTTCTTGTTGCAACTTATTGTCGGCACGCAGCGAACTCTCCATCATCCGCTCGTACTGCTTCCATTCTGCCTCTATCGGCTTCCTTAT
>JAFXWI010000048.1 GCA_017542915.1 Paludibacteraceae bacterium | reverse complement strand
GCCAAACAGCTGAAGATCGTCGTTCGTGCCGGAGCCGGTTATGACAACATCGACCTCGATGCTGCAACTGCACACAAGGTGGTAGCGATGAACACCCCGGGTCAGAACAGCAACGCCGTAGCAGAGCTCGCGCTCGGTCTCATGGTCTATGCCGTTCGTAACTTCTATAACGGTACGTCCGGAACCGAACTCAAAGGTAAGAAACTGGGTATCCATGCCTTTGGTAATGTCGGTCGTAACGTAGCACGTATCGCACAGGGCTTCGGCATGGAGGTCTATGCGTACGATGCATACTGCCCGGATGAGGCGATGGTGGCAGCAAACGTGAAGCCGGTTCATTCTGCTCAGGAACTGTACAAGACTTGCGACATCGTTTCGCTCCATATCCCGGCAACGGCGGAGACAAAGAACTCCATCAATCACGACCTCGTTAACCTCATGCCGAAAGGCGGTGTGCTCGTTAACACGGCACGCAAAGAGGTGATCGATGAAGAGGGTCTGATTGCGCTCATGCAGGAACGTGCTGACCTCAAGTACATGACCGATATTATGCCGGTAGCCGACGCGAAGTTCCGCACACTCTTCGAAGGACGCTACTTCGCAACGCCGAAGAAGATGGGCGCACAGACCGCAGAAGCCAATATCAATGCCGGTATTGCTGCTGCTAAACAGATCGTGGACTTCATTCAAAACGGCAACACTCGTTTCCAAGTAAATAAATGAAAAGAACCATTTTTAGCATAATAGCTTTCCTCGCCCTCCCTTTAGGGGGGGCTGGGGGAGGCTTGCTATATGCACTTCCGATGAATGTGGCGTGCATAAGCAAAGCTACGCAGATCATTCACTCTGGTGACACGCTGTTTATTTTTAAGGACAATATAGAGATGAAGTCCCTCATCGGCAAGGTCGATTGGTACTCCACCGAGAGTGCTATCCCTGTGCAGACGGACTCCGAAGAAGCGTTTACCTTGGAAGAAGGCGGATATTATATTAAGAAAAACGGAGTACAGTACGGCGATTTCTATGTCTTCCAAACCAAACCGACCGACATCGCCATGACCGTCGAGCCGACTTGCGATAATACGTTCCTCCATCTGACGGGTACAACCGATGGGTACGAATATGTGCGTTCGGATGGTTCGATGGGCACTTATACGCGCGCGTGTACCTTAGATTATAATGTGCTCACTTGGAGCGGTGAGGCATGGACGGACTCGGCCGTTCACCATACAGACAGGTTGAGACAGAACATGACGCTGCCTGCCCTTTGTGGTGAGACACAGATCACCTTGTGCTATGATGATGAGATCCGCTCCAAGCTGGAGATGGACTCCGCTTGTGTGACCGACACGCTCTATAGAGATAGCGTGTTTGCGATCGATTTCCACTTGGAGTCCTTAGCCACTACACGTGGCACGAAAGGCGAGAAGAGCAATGAGCTGAATCGTCCGACAGACCAGAAGATCATTACCGCTACCACATCTGAGGAGTATAGTGGAATCTTGGATGTTGCTTTCTACAGCAATCCGACACCGAGTCCGAAGCCCATCTTCTATAAATGGTCGATTTACAAAGCCTCGCAACTCATTGCAACCCGTTCGGACAAAGATATACGCTATGATTTTAGTGAACCGGGTACATATCGGGTTGTTTGTTGGGTGAACAGTTACGACTGCAAACTTGACTCGCAGGAGATGAAGGTCAATATCGCGGAGTCGTACCTGCGTGTGCCGAATGTGTTCACGCCGGACGGTAACGGCAAGAACGATGAGTTCCGTGTCTCGTACCGCTCCTTGCGGGAGTTCCATTGCTGGGTCTATAACCGGTGGGGCAAACTGGTCTATGACTGGACTGATCCCGCGAAAGGGTGGGATGGTACCATCAATGGTCGCAAGGCGGCGGAAGGCGCGTATTTCTATGTCATTCGCGCTATGGGTACCGATGCTCCGAAAGATGCCAAATACATTGGTCTGAAAGCTTCCTATAAGAAGAAACAGAAGAATCAGGACGAATCGGTCATTGGCATTTATCAGATGTCCGGTGACATCAATCTGCTGAGACGAAAAGAATAAATATACAAATAGTAAATGACAAAATGAGAAAATTTTTAACCATGGCTTTAGCCACTACTTTTATGGCGGCAACGGCTGCCACCAACCCGTTCTTCGATTATAAGAACTGGAAGACTCCGCACGGCACGTATCCCTTCAACGAGATCCATGCGGAGCACTATATGCCTGCTTTTGAGGAGGCAATGAAACAAGGTCTCAAGGAGATTGACGACATCGTCAATAATCCCGCGGCTCCGACCTATAAGAACACCATCGAGGCATATGAGAAATCAGGCGAGATGCTGACCATCGTTGCCGGTTGTTTCTATAACCTCACCAGTGCGGAGACCAACGACACGCTTCAGCAGATCGAGATGGAACTCAGCCCGAAGATGTCGGAGTATAGCGCTACTATTCGTCTGAATGAGGGTTTGTTCCAACGTATCAAAGCTGTCTATGAGCAGCGCGACAAACTCAAACTGAACAAGGCGCAATACAAACTGCTCGAAGACATCTACGAGTCTTTCGCCAACAACGGTGCTAACCTCTCTGATGAGGACAAACAGACGTACCGTGAGCTCTCTGCTAAACTGAGCAAACTGACCCTCCAATATGGTCAGAACGTCCTCAAGGCTACCAACGCTTGGACGATGCTCATTACCGATGAGGCGCTTCTTGCCGGACTCAATGACGACACCAAGGCGATGCTGCGTTCCAACGCCGAGAAGAAAGGACTCGAAGGCTGGCTCTTGAACCTCAAACCGACCACCACTATCCCTGTGATGCAGGATCTGGACAACCGTGACATCCGTCGCGAGTTATATATGGCAAGTGCTTCCAAGTGTGTGGGCGGTGAGTTTGACAACACCGGCTTGATCGTTGAGATCGTCAACACCCGTCTTGCTCTCGCAAACCTCTTCGGCAAGAAGACATATGCAGAGAAATCGCTCTATAAGACCATGGCAGAAACGCCTGAGAACGTCTATAAACTGCTGGATCAACTCCGTGACGCATACATGCCTGCTGCACGCGAGGAAGTGAAGGAACTGGAGGACTACGCTCATGCGCATGGATTCTATGCGGCACATCTCCAACCTTGGGATTTCGGTTATTACTCCAAGAAGCTCAAGATGGAGAAGTATTCCATCTCCGATGATGATCTGCGTCCGTATTTCGAGTTGGAGAACGTGAAGAAAGGTGTCTTCGGTTTGGCTCAGAAACTCTATGGTCTCCAGTTCAAGGAGAACAAGAAAATCCAAGTCTATAACCCCGAAGTAACCGCTTATGAGGTCTTCGATGAGAAGGGCAAATTCCTTGCTGTGTACTACGCTGACTTCCATCCGCGGGATGGTAAGCGTGGCGGTGCGTGGATGAATGATTTCCAGCCGCAGTATATGGAGGGAAAGAAAGATCATCGTCCGCATATCGTGAATGTGATGAATTTTACCCGTCCGACCGCAGACAAACCGGCATTGTTTACATATGATGAGGTGCGCACGTTCCTGCATGAGTTCGGTCATGGTCTGCATGGTATGTTGACTCGTTGCCAATATGCGGCTCAGAGCGGAACCAACGTACCGCGTGATTTCGTGGAACTGCCGAGCCAGTTCAATGAGAACTTCATCGACGAGAAAGAGTTCCTCGATACCTTTGCTAAACATTACAAGACCGGTGAGTCCCTGCCTCAAGACCTGCTCGATAAGATGCATGCTTCGCAGACGTACCACGCTGCTTATTCCTGCGTTCGTCAGCTCAGCTTCGGCTATCTCGACATGGCTTGGCACACACTCGACAAACCCTTTGAGGTAAATCCGACCATCGGTACCGTTGAGTCTGTAGTTCGTTTTAGCGACAAAGCGATGGAGCAGGTTCAAGTCATGCCGACCGTTCCCGGCACGCAGATGTGTTGTGCTTTCACGCATATCTTCTCCGGCGGCTATGCAGCAGGTTATTATAGCTACAAGTGGTCAGAACTCCTCGACGCTGACGCATTCTCTGTCTTCAAAGAGGCGCAAGTTAAGAACGGTTCTATCTTTGATAAGAAAGCTGCAAAACGTTTCCGTGAGAATGTCTTGGAGAAGGGTGGTACCGAGCGTGCGATGGACTTGTATGTCCGTTTCCGTCAAGGTGAACCCACCATCAACGCTCTCCTCGAACGAGATGGCATCAAAGCCCGCGAGATCAAGTAATCGTATTCTCGTAAGCACTCGACGAAACAGAGTGAAAAAAGATAATTGTAAAATCCCGTCACTCGAAGGAGTAGACGGGATTTTAAATATAGTTAGGTTGGCCTTAAAAAAGCGAAAACAGTCGTCATCACGACGCCTGTTTTTCTAAGGTATTAGTCTGTTTATTTAAGGTACAAAAAAGATTGGTCTTCATCAATTGCCATTTGGTCATTTCGCCAATTATTGGATCATTTCCAAGTGGTCATTTTGTAAAGTGGACTTGTCAATTTTCAAATCCGGTGCAAAGGTACTGCTTTTTTTTTATATGACCAAATCTTTTTATATGTTTTATAGCATATATCGTCAAAAAAAACGCATTTTTCACTAAAAAAGGCATTTTTGAACTATAAATTTATAATCTTTCCAATTCAATGACTTCTAAATTATCAATTTTGGAACCATCGATGGTAAAGCGCAAAAGCGTTTGGCAAGGTTGCCATCCTTGCTTTCCGGCCGCTCCCGGATTCATGGTGAGGAACTTATAAAGTGGATCGTATTGCACCTTCAAAATATGGCTATGACCGCAGACAAATAAGTCGATGACATTTACCATTTGTTCATTTATTGGGTCATTTTGTATTTTGGCATTTTTTGCTTCCAAACTTTTGCGGAACCACGGAATGAGCCAAGGGTTATAATGTCCGGGATAGCCGCCAATATGGGTCATAAGGATGTTGACATCTTCCACCCGGAAACGGTAGAACTCCGAAAGCGAATAGCGCACATCGCCGGAGTCCATATTGCCAAAGACAGCCCTTGTGGGTTTGAACTCACGAAGACGATGAAGTACCATGTCGGAGCCGATGTCTCCGGCATGCCAAATCTCATCTACATCCTTGAAATGCTCAAAGACGCGTCGGTCTAACAGACCATGAGTATCGGATAAGAGGCCAATGCGAGTCATTTTAATGAATAATTAACAATGAATATCTACTTTCTTGTTAATTTATTAATAGTAATTATTGCGGCTATGATAGCGAGGGTGGAGATGGAGATAAAGAAGACTACATCGCGGAGATCTAAGACACCGCGGGAAAGGGAAGAGTAGTGGTCTTGGAAAAGCACCCAATACAACACAAAGCAACTCAATGCGGCACAGATAAAACAAACGATCTGACTTTTGCTGAAAGTCGCGCAAAGCAAACCGATTGCCATGAACGTGCTGCTCAAGAGGATCAAGCCGATAAACGAACCCAAGAATGCTCCGCTGTCCAGATTACCCATCGGTTCAGCCATGTATGCTACCACAAAATAGTGTACAAAACATGGCAGCAGACCGATTAACACCAACGTCCATGCCGCAAAATACTTACCGAGCATAATACGTGTTAGCGAGACTGGTTTAGTGCGAATAAGATCCCAAATGCCTGACTGCCGCTCTTCGGATAGTAAACGCATCGTCAAAGCAGGGCAGAGCAGCATGAAGAGCCACGGACTCAATTGGAACAATCCGTCCACTTGGGCGTACCCGGAATCAATGATGTTCCATTGCCCGGGTATCACCCAAAGGAAGAGACTGATTGCCAATTGGTAAAGCCCAATAACGATGTACGCAATCGGCGTGGAGAAATAATATGATAATTCCTTGCGGAACATTTGAGATTTGAAATTTGAGATTTAATGTTTTACCTCAAGGTTTTTGTTGACCGGGGTTTTCGGGAAGAAGAGCCAGAAAGCGATGGCAACGACGAGGGCAAAGCCTGCAAAGATGTACCATGCTTGTTTCCAACCATCCCAAATAGCGAGCGGTCCTTGCGAGGTGACTTCCTCTGCCATGACGAGTTTATTGACAATCGCTTGCGCTGAGAGCGTTCCGATAGTAGCTCCGAGACCGTTGGTCATCATCATAAAGAGACCTTGTGCCGACGAACGCTGTGCTTCTTCGGTCTCCTGATCGACATAAAGCGCACCGGAGATATTGAAGAAATCAAAGGCAAAGCCGTAAACAATACAACTGAGCACGAACAAGATCACACCCGGCATACCCGGATCACCTGCTCCAAAGAAACCAAAGCGGAAGACCCAAGCGAACATCGCCATGAGCATGACGTTCTTGATACCGAAGCGTTTGAGGAAGAACGGAATAGCAAGGATACAGAGTGCCTCGCAGATCTGCGAGATAGAGATGAGGATGTTAGCGTGCTGAACACCGAACGTATTCGCGAACTCTTCGATAGCACCAAACGAAGTGATGAAGGGGTTGGCATAGCTGTTGGTTACTTGCAGACACATACCGAGCATCATCGAGAAGATGAAGAAGAGTGCCATCTTCTTTTGTTTGAAGAGCGTAAAAGCTTTGAGACCCAGTGCTTCTACGAGATCCACAGATCCTTCTGACTTATTGATTTCACATGCAGGCAGGGTGAGCGAATAAGCCGCCAAGAGAATACTCAGACCACCGGAAACGACAAACTGCCAAGGCGTAGCTTGGAATCCGAGCAGGTCAATACACCACATGGTAGCAATGAATCCGACCGTTCCGAACACACGAATAGGCGGGAAGTCCTTGACCGTGTCCATCTTGGCTTTGACCAAGGCATTGAAAGCTACCGAGTTCGTCAGCGCGATGGTCGGCATGAAGAACGCTACAGAGATGGTGTAGAGCGAGAAGAGGGTAGCAAACTGCACATCTGCTGCCGTATAGGCATAGAGACCTGCAGCGCACATGAAGATACCCGCTAAGGCGTGACAAAGACTGAGTGTCTTTTGCGCCTGAATCCAACGGTCTGCCACAATACCCATCAACGCAGGCATGAAAAGGCTGACGATACCTTGGATAGAGTAGAACCATCCGATGTGATGACCCATACCTTGTTTGAAAAGGTACGTTCCCATTGAGGTTAAGTACGCGCCCCAAACAGCGAACTCCAAGAAGTTCATGACGATGAGGCGGATTTGAAGTGATCTGTTTTTCATATTGATTTGTATTTGTTGTTTACTAGTCTCTCTAGTCTCTCTACTCTCTAGTCTCTCTATAGTATTCTAGAACTCGCTCGTGAAGTGGAACGTAATATGTTTGTAATCCTGTTGCGCCATGGAGAGGACATAAGCGGAGTCTGCCATGAAGACGTCTCGACCTTCTTTGTCCGTTGCCATATACTGCGCTTTACGTTTCTTGAACATATCGAGTTCGGCATCGTCGTCGGACTCAATCCAACAGGCTTTGTACATCTGGAGCGGTTGCCATTTGCATTTGGCTTGGTATTCATGCTCCAAGCGGTATTGGATGACCTCGAACTGGAGTTGTCCCACCGTTCCGATGATCTTACGACCGTTGAGTTGGCTCACAAAGAGCTGCGCTACACCTTCGTCCATGAGTTGGTTGATACCCTTATCGAGCTGTTTCTGCTTCATGGGATCCGCATTGTCAATGTATTTGAACATCTCCGGCGAGAAGGACGGAAGACCTTTGAAATGCAAGTGTTCACCTGCCGTGAGCGTATCTCCGATTTTGAAGTTACCGGTATCGGGCAGACCCACTACGTCTCCTGCAAACGCTTCATCAACGGTCTCTTTCTTTTGCGCCATGAAGCAGGTCGGAGCCGCAAAACGCATCTGCTGATCCTTGCGCACGTGATAATAATAGGTGTTGCGCAGGAACTTACCGGAACAGATCTTGAAGAACGCAATGCACGAGCGGTGGTTCGGATCCATGTTCGCGTGGATCTTAAAGCAGAACGCGGTGAACTTATCTTCCATCGGTTCTACGGTGCGCTCTTCGGCAGTAACCGGAAGAGGCGAGGGTGCATTCTCTACGAGAAAATCAAGGAGTTCTTGCACGCCAATGGTCTTGTATGCCGAGCCGAAGAAGACCGGCGCAAGATCACCACGCAGGTATGCTTCTTTGTTAAACTCAGGATAGACACCATCAATCATTTCTAGGTCTTCTTCCAGTTTCGGAGTAAGTTCTGACGGGCGGTTATTAAGCGCGAATACGGACTCGAATTTGAGTCCTTGTCCGTTCGCCCAAGTCACAGGCGTACAATGAATACCGAGTTCTTTCTCCGCTTCGTCCATCAAATCGAAAGGATCTTTACCCTCGCGGTCCATCTTGTTCATGAACACCATGACCGGCGTTTTACGCATTCGGCACACTTCCATGAGTCGGCGAGTCTGCGCTTCGACACCTTTCGCGGAGTCGATGACGACGATGGCTGAGTCCACGGCAGTAAGCGTACGGAACGTATCTTCCGCAAAGTCTTGGTGACCCGGCGTGTCGAGGATGTTGATATGATGGTCAGCGTAGTCAAATCCCATGACGGAAGTGGCTACGGAAATACCACGTTGTTTCTCAATCTCCATCCAGTCGGAGGTAGCGGTTTTGCGGATCTTATTGGACTTGACTGCTCCGGCTACGTGAATAGCACCTCCGTAGAGCAGGAGTTTCTCAGTCAAAGTCGTCTTACCGGCATCCGGGTGCGAGATGATCGCAAAAGTGCGACGTTTTAATATTTCGTTTTGATCAGCGGAGGGTAGCATTGAATTTCTCTTCGAATGTTGCCTTTAGGCGGTTCATAATATTCTCAATCTGTGTATCTTTGAGGGTGTTCTCTGCATCTTGGAGGATGAAGGAGAGGGCATAGGATTTCTTGCCTTCTTCAAGGTTCTTTCCCTCATAGACATCAAACAGATAGACGTTCTTGAGCAGTTTCTTCTCCGTGGAGAAGGCAGCGCGTGCGAGGTCAGCGAACTCAACGGATTTATCCACAAGGAGCGCAAAGTCACGTTTCACCTCGGGGTATTTGGGCAGGTCGTTGATGACAGCTTTGTATTGTTTGTTCTGCTTGAGCAGCTGGTTCCAGTCGAGGTCTGCGTAATAGACATCCTGATCGATGTCAAAAGCTTTGAGTTGCTTGCGGTTAACGATACCGATGAAGCCAAGTGCCTTGCCGTTAGCAGCTTTGAGGACGAGACCATCCGAGAAGAGTTCGTTCTCCAGACGCTCTACGGTCGTTTTGGAGAGATCAACGCCGAGACGCACGAGGATGTTATTCACATATGCGTGGAGCTGATAGAACGTGGTTTTCTCTTCTTTGCGCACCCAAGTCTGTGCAGCTTTGTTACCGGTGAGCCAAAGAGCCAAATGCGGTTCCTCGGAATACTCGACGAGCGAGTTCTCAGGGTTGTGCTCACGGGCAGCAGGGTTCGCTTTGTAATGATAGCAGTTACCGAACTCGTAGAACTTGAGGTCGCTGTTCTTACGGTTAGCGTTACGAGCGATGGACTCCAAACCGCCAAAGAGCAGGGTCTGACGCATCACACCGAGGTCTTGGCTCAAGGGGTTCATGATCTTGATGCAGGTGTCGAGCGTCAGTTGGGTCAGAGGCTCGTAGTACGACACTTTGGTGAGCGAGTTATTGAGGATCTCATTGAAGCCCTGTGCGGTGAGTTGCTCTGCAATCTTACGACGCAGTTTCTCGGGATCCGGCTTGAGACCATATGCAAGGCTGGTGTTCAGTTTCTCAGGGAACTCGACATTGTCATAGCCGTAGATACGGAGGATGTCTTCCACTACATCGCACTCACGCTGTACGTCCACGCGGTAACGCGGCACTTCCAACTGCCATGAGTCGCCATGTTTGGTAACTATATTGATCTCCAATGCGCGGAGGATCGTTTCGATGGTGTCCTCGCCGATGGCTTTGCCGATAAGAGAGTTGACGCGATTGATGTCAATAGTAACAGGCCACGGCTTGAGAAGCTCAGGAGTGGCGGTATGGTCTAGGATTCCCCCGATGTACTCTGCATTTGAGAGCGTCTTGATCAGGAGAGCAGCCCGTTTGAGGACATAGAGTGTATTGCAGGGATCACAACCACGCTCGTAACGGAAAGAAGCGTCCGTCTGGAGCTGGTGACGACGACTCGTCTTGCGGATGGTGACAGGGTCGAAATAAGCCGACTCCAAGAAGATGTTCTTGGTGTTTTCGGTCACACCGCTTTCGAGTCCGCCAAAGACACCGGCAATACACATTGCCTCTTCTTTGTTGGCAATCATCAGATCGCGGCTGTCCATCTCACGCTCTACGCCATCGAGGGTAACGAATTTCTCTCCTTGGCGAGCATAGCGAACATGGATCTCGTTGCCCTTTATCTTGTCTGCATCGAAGGCGTGGAGCGCTTGTCCGCACTCATGGAGGACGAAGTTCGTGACATCGACGATGTTGTTAATCGGACGCAGACCGATAGCGAGCAGGCTGTTCTTGAGCCAATCCGGCGATTCTTTTACCTCCACACCTTTGATATAGACACCCGAATAACGCGGAGCAGCGTCAGGAGCGTCCACGAAGACGGTAATTGGTCGTTGGTCATTAGTCGTTGGTAGTTGGTCGAATTCCTCTACAGAGGGTTTAGTGAGTGCTACTTCCTGTCCGTGGGCTTTGTAGTACGCATAGAGATCGCGTGCGACACCGTAGTGAGAAGCGGCATCGGAACGGTTCGGCGTAATGTCCACCTCGATGATGGTATCGTCCTGCACATTATAATACTCACGTGCGGGCATACCCACGCGCGTATCGGCAGGCAGCACGATGATACCTGCATGGTCGGAACCCACACCGATCTCATCT
>JAFXWI010000007.1 GCA_017542915.1 Paludibacteraceae bacterium | reverse complement strand
CTTCGAACTTACGGTCGCGTCTTGCCGTACATACGCAAAGGCGGCTGTTTTTCGTCCAGCCTAACGGCTTTCGGATTAAATGGGCCTATAGGTCATTTTGATGCAAGCATAAATGCCCCATAATCCCATTTAATCCAAAAAATTGCATTTTATTGGACGAAAAACATCCGAATGTTTGCGTATGTGCAATTTTTGTTGTAACTTTGCAGCTTGAAAAAGAAAATACGATTAGAACGTACAATCATATATGAAATTTCGTATATTACCCATAGTGGCTATTTTGTTCGTTGCATTGGCGATGATCGTCCAGTTTGTTATTTCTTTTTCTTTGGAGAAAGAGCATGTGCGTGAGGTGGTGGAGTACAAGATGCAGTTGGCACAGAAGGACTTCTTCTATGTCTTGCTTGGCTTCCATAACGCAGCGGACGAGATGCGGAAATATGTCCTCGAACATCCCTTTTCGGAGCGTGAGTTATTGGAAGCGACCCGTGAGACCCTCGATCGTTACCCCCATATTAACAATATCTTCGTTAAGTTTGCACCGGGTATCTATCAGGGCACGGAGAGCAATTATTTCCCGCGTACGTACCGTTTTCACGGTCAGACGATCAGTACTGCGCATGGCTCGGACAGTTTGGATTACTACGTTCGCGACTGGTATACGGGTGCGCTCCGATGCGATAGTAACGGGTATTGGTCGGAGCCGTATATAGGTGCCAGCACGAAGACACGGATTGCTTCCCATTCCATCAAAATAGAAGACAAACAGGGACGGCTGATCGGCGTGGTGGGAAACGATTTCTCGATAGAATGGATCAAAGATATTCTGCAGGACATCAACCCGTATGACGAAGCGGTATGTCTGATCCACAGTACGGATGGTACGTTCATCGCTTCTTCGGACAGCAGTACGCAGGAGAATGAGATGCGCTATAAGAGCGATAAACTGCATTGGCGGGTCTATTCGCAGACCTTGTATCCGATCAACATGCAGTTGATGATCGCCGTGCCGAATACCATCATTTGGCAGAGCATCCAAGCACGAAGTATAATCACGCTCTGTGTGCTGATTATCGGTATTGCGGTGCTGGTGCTCCTTTTCCGCCGGATAGAGATGAACCAAAAGGCCTATTTTAAGGTGGAGAACGAGCATAAACTGATTCAGAACGAGATGCAGATTGCGATGAATATCCAAAGGAGTATTTTGGTGCATGATTTCATTGATGATGACCGGCTCTCTCTGCATGCTACTCTGGTGCCGATGCAGAGCGTCGGAGGCGACCTGTATGATTTCTATCGGGATGGCGATTATATCACCTTCATCATCGGTGATGTCAGCGGAAAGGGTCTTCCGGCGGCTATGTTCATGAGTGCCACCATCACGCTTTTCCGCGCTACCGTCAAGCACCATCTGTCTCCTAAGGTCATTATGGGAGAGATCAACGCCACGCTGTCGACCAATAACAGCCAGATGATGTTCGTTACCGCTTTTATCGGTCAACTCCATCTGCCTACGGGTCAACTGACCTACTGCAATGCCGGTCACCTGCCGCCGCTCATCGTCCGAGACGGGCAGTGCCGTTGGTTCGAGATGAAAGAGGTGAATGTGATCTTGGGTTTGGATGAGACCTACCAATTCACGGAGCAATCCATGACCCTGGATCATGGCGAGCAGATGATCGTCTTCACCGATGGAGTGACCGAGGCGGAGAACAAGCAGAAAGAGTTATTGGGCTTTGATCGTCTGTTGGAACAACTGCAAGCTCTTCACCAGCCGATAGACGACCAAACGGTTTATGATGTGGTATGCCGGTTCAGCGCCGATGCTGTGCAGTCGGACGACATAGCTATCATGAATATCAAAAGGAAGTAATGAAGGAACGATGTATGATGTATGATGTATGATGTAAGATGTAAGATGTATCCTTATGAAAAAAAACGTGTTTCTTCTCATTGCCTGCGTTAACGTTACTTCATCCCCCGTTCTGCGAAAAACCTCCATAGCGGTGCTGCGTGCAGGGCTTGAATGATCTCGCCGTCACGCAACATCTCTAACACCTGTTCCGGCTCCATGACATCCACATGGATGTCTTCCGTTGCTTCTTGGTGTTGCTCACGCACTTTCTCCACACCGGTGGCAAGGAACGTGTACGACTTGTTATTATGGTTCGTCGGATTAGGCGAAAGGGTCATGAACAGCTCCCATTCGCCGCCTTCATAACCTGTCTCCTCGCTCAACTCGCGTTTGGCTGCCTCTAAAGGCGTTTCACCCGGGTCGATGACGCCTGCTACGATCTCGTAATGGGTCTCGCCTAAAGCATGACGGTACTGATCCTCCATCACCATCTTGCCATCTTTGGTGATGGCAATGACATTGATCCAGTCCGGAAACTCCAACACAAACCACGTCGGGATCTGTTTACCGGACGGCAACTCCACACACTCCTGCCGCACGGACAACCACGGTCCGAGACGCAGTATATTCTCACTTTTGACCACCTTCCATGGTCTGTTTTCTAATTTCGGGTACATATATTTTCAAATTTGCGTGCAAATTTACTACTTTTTTTTGATATATGCAAATTATGCGCGCATAAAAATAAAGAACGCGCATACATACGTACGCGCGTTCTTTGTTCTCCCTCCCTTGAGAGAGGGTTGGGGTTATCCACCGAAGTTATCGAAGCGGATGTCTGCGTCATCGACGCCCAGCGAGTGGAGCAGGTCGAGGACGGTCTTTGCCATCATAGGAGGACCGCAGAGGTAGTACTCGATGTCCTCGGGAGCGTCATGCTGCTTGAGGTAGGTGTCGCCCATCACCGGAGCGATGAAGCCCGGGGTGTACTTGATACCCAGTTGGTCTGCCTTCGGGTCCGGACGGTCCAGCGCCAAGTGGAAATGGAAGTTCGGGAACTCCTTCTCCAAAGCGAGGAAATCGTCGAGGAAGAAGACTTCGTCGATCGCACGTGCGCCGTAGAAATAGTGCATCTGACGGTCACGGCAGTTACGGGTCTTGAGCATGTGCATGATCTGCGCACGCAGCGGAG
>JAFXWI010000047.1 GCA_017542915.1 Paludibacteraceae bacterium | reverse complement strand
CTATCAACTATCAACTATCAACTATCAACTATCCACTTTCAACTTTCAACTTTCAACTATCCACTTAATAGATCGTGCCCTCCAACATAGCTCGGAACTGCGGCATCGGGCATTTGGTATCACGCTCTACAATCAGCGTCTTGAGTCCGGCATAGATCTTCACCTCTTTCATCACCTTCTCCATATCAGCATCTTTGCCAAAGTATTCCTCTGCGAAACCGTCCCAAAAACGGGTAGCAGTTGCATTCGTCATATGATTGACCTCCATAGTCCAGCTCTCGTCGTTCAGGCAGCAACACAGATAGACCATACCGATGTCAAACATCGGATAGCCGTAACAGAAATCGCCAAGGTCGATGAAATAAGGCGTACGTACTCCGTCTTTCTCGGTAAAAATACCGTTACCGAACTGCAAATCGCCGTGGATAGCAGTGTCCGCATCCGGCGCTGCAGCTATGAAATCATGGATCTTCTGTTTCTGCTCGTCGGTGAAGAAGGGGTTGTCTGCCAACATCTTATAGAGACGATCCTTCACGTTCTCGAACTGCGTAGTATCGACATGCACAGAGTGCAGTTTCTTACAGAGCTGCGCAAACTCTTTTCCGTACTCTTCTGCGAGCTCCGGATGATCACCGCAAGCACGCGAGTACGATTTCTTACCCTCTATACGGCGGAAACGGATACCCACCTGTTTGCCGTCGGTCACCAGATCACCGGGTTCGGGTGTCGGGATACCCATCGCATATACTTTCTGCGCCACCTCCAACTCCAACTTAGCTGCCTCGAAATTGCGGAAGTACAGCTTGAGCATGATATTAGGGTCTGTCTTATGATTATAACTCGCACCATTGGCTCCTTCGCCGGTACGTACATAGTCATTCAAATCAATGAGTTTTGGTTCCATAATTGTTTGTTTTTAGGGTTAAGCATTCAGTTGGCTCATGAACGGCAGATTAGAAGCCAATTGATAGGTCAGCTCCGCCAAAGCCGCGTTCTGGCTATTATGACCGTTGATGGCATCAAACGTCCGTTCGAGACCTATCTTACCACCACCGGTAGAGAGGATGCACACGATGCAGATGTTCTGCAATCCGACAGCCGAAGAGATGATGTCCAGATCTGTGTTTCCGAGTTGGTAACGCGCCAGACGATAGGCGTCCTCTTCGTATTTGTGGATCAGACGGCTGACATCTCCAAGCGTCTTGCAGTCCAAAGCTACCAGCACACGCAGGTAGCGGATGAGCGGTGCATCCTGTATCTCTGCCTGATTGATAGCCGCTATACGCTTATTGAGTTGCTCAAACGGCTCTGCCTGCAGATACGAACGGAAAGTATCACCGTCCAAGAGGACATCGTCCAACTTGCCGTTCTGCACCAACTGGTGTACCCTACGACGGTAGTCGGTGATTTCCGAACGAATACGACTGAACTCATCATCCGCCAACTCCAACAGTCCCGCCAAACGGTTCATGCGTCGCATATACATACGCGGGATCTCGATGCCGGATTTATAACCGGTATCGTGATTGATAGCTGCCCACGCGTGTTGTAAGGTGGTACGTAGTTGTAACTCAAAACGGAAGTGATAACCGGGCACGCGGCAGATATAATGCAGCGAGTTATAGCCGAAACTGTCGAGTTGGTGCAACATTCGCTTGTCCACAGAGTTATTCCAATCCACCTCGAATAACTGCTCCGTCATGGCTGCGATACGGTCCACATCATCGGTGTAGAAAGTGATGATACGTGCGCCTACCAGATCGGTGACTTCATCCAGCGTAGCGTACTTACCTCCCTTGAGCGCCAACTTACCCGCCAAGGACTCCTCGGTCTTCACCCTCGCTTCTACGGCGGTGACGATGAGTCCGTTGCGATCCAGCGCCTCACGAAGAGTAGCAAGCACCTGTTCTTTGAGTCTCTCCAGTTCAGGGAGGGACTCGCGGAACTCATCCAATAACATTTCGGAATGCAGATCCATAGGACTGTTTACTGGATTTCAAACAGGCTGATAAAACCGGTCATCATGAATACTTGACGGATGTCTGCGTTGATGTTCCGCACAATCACCTTGGAGCCGTGAGTAGCAGCCTCCTTACGAATAGAGAGGAAGATACGCAAACCCGAAGAGGAGATATACTCCAATTCAGAGCAATCGAGGATGATCTCTTTTTTCTCCGCTGCCATCAACGGTTTAACATCCTCTGCTGTAGTTACTGCTGCCGCCGTGTCCAGACGACCACTGAACGTTGCAATCAATTGATTGCCGTTTTCCTTAATTTCTGTTTTCATATATGTTTAACTTTCAATTATCCATTTTTTCATTCAACTTCTTAACGAGAGTCAGGACATTCTTGTCATCCTCGCGTACATACTTCACTTCGTCCATCAGCTGTCGAACGAGATGAATACCCAAACCGCCTATCTCGCGTTCCTCGGCAGGAAGGTTCAGATCGGGTTCGGATTTCTGAGTAGGATCAAAAGGAATGCCACTATCCGAGATGGTGAACGTCAGCTGCTCTCCCTCCGGCGTGCGGTTACGCACGAACTCAACAAACACTTTGCCGTTATTGGTATCGGGGTACGCATAGAGCATCACGTTGCTCACCGCCTCCTCCAAGGCGAGGTTAACCGGCATGGTCAACTCCTCCGGCAATTTCAGCTCATCGATCCACTCTGCCAAGGTCGGTATCTGCTGTATATCATTGCGCATGACGAGCGCCGGTATCTGGTAACGGAGAGCCAGCATGGTGATATCATCGCTCTGCTCCGCTCCATCCACAAACGTCTGTACCTGCGTACGCATATTATCCACTATATTACGCGGGGAAAGGGTGTTCATCTTCTCCAGTGCTACGAACATCCGCTCGTCGCCGTACAGATCATGATGCGTATTCTCCGCCTCTGTCAGACCGTCCGTATAGAGGAAGAGCGTGTCATTATAGTGCAGCTTCGTCTTCTGCGCCTTATAGTTATAGCCTCGAGAAATACCCAAAGGCAGGTTCGGCAGAACCGGCAACAGATGCGGAGTAACCTCCGAATAAGGCATACAAACCGGTGCATTATGTCCGGCGTTGCAATAATCCAACTCACCGGTGGTAGTATCCAACACGCCCAAGAACAAGGTAGCGAACATATTCTGCTCGTTCTGCTCAGCCAAGGAATCGTTCATCTGCATGACGATCTCCGCAGCCCTCTCCTCATGCGCGGTGACATTACGGAACAGCGAACGGATAGTCGCCATCACCAAGGATGCCGGTACGCCCTTACCGCTCACATCGCCTACACAGAAGAACAGTTTATCGTGCCGCACATAGAAATCATACAGATCGCCGCCGACCTCTTTCGCCGGATGAACGATACCGTAGATATTCAGATCCAGACGATCCAAGAACGGCGGGAAGACTCTGGGCAACATAGCCATCTGAATAGTCTGTGCTACTTCCAACTCACTCTCCATACGCTGGTTCAGCGCCTTCGATTCGATCAGACGCTGCAGATTGCGGGAAGAGTGCCAAATGATAAAAATCAGAATACCTAAACCGAGAATCATCAGCAAACCGACGATACGACCGATGCGGTTCAGGCTTCTAAAGAGCTCATCGTCCGGAATGATGACCTCAATATGCCATCCTGTTGCGTCTATCTCCTCGTGGAAGATATTATATTTGCGACCCGCCGTCGTATCTACGTCCGACACGATATTCTCTCCCTTGCTGGAACGGATAGAAGAAAAACTATTGGGATAGACCTCCAGATTAGCGGACAGGTCTTTGAGATACTCCAAGGAGAGATCGACGCACACTACTGCTACGACCTTGCCACTCTTATCATGCACCGGGCAGGAACAACTGACCACCATCTCCTGCGAACCCGAATCATCCAAATACGGCTCTGACCACCAACAGCTGTCTATCACCAGACCGTTCTGAAACCACTCCATCTGAGTATAGTCATGCTCGGCGCTACCTATATTACGGGTAAAGATACTGTCTTCGGAGAAACGACTGCTGCACACCTCATAGTACCTACCTTTCTTCGGGAAATAGTCCGGCACAAAAGCGACAGCAAGACTCGTGTTGGAACGAAGGGTGCTGACTGCCAAACGAGTAGCCGGATAGATAGCATCCGGATCGTCCAAACTCTTCTCAGCCAACTTCGCCAAAGCCTTAGCAGCAGTCTCCAACTCGATGGTACGCAACTCTATCTCCAACTCCGCTTTGCGCAACTCAGCTCGCGCTAAGTCCTGCGCCTCCTGACGGATAGCATGACGGCTGGTAAAATACATGATGCAAGAGATTGCCTCTAACACCACCGCCGCTACTACAATGATCCAAATTCCTGATTTTCCTTTCATAATAATAACCTTTGCGCATGCAAAGGTACTACTTTTTTTTTATATATACAAGAGTTAGGGACAAAAAAGTTCTCAGAAGGACTATTTTTTATCAATTTTGGGTACTTCGAGATACTTTTTGACTCTTTCTATTTTTGCTGAAGGGCATTGACAAGCATGCCGCAGGCAGCAAGGATGTCTTCTCCTCGGGAACGGCGGATAGTAGTGGTCAGCCCGTGATCCGTCAAATAGTCGCGTAACCACTCCATCTGTTTCTCGTTGGAGGGTTGGAAGCGTTTGGTATTCGTTTCAGACGGTTTGATCTCCTCTACTCCTTCGTGAAAACGGATGAGGTTAATGCGGCAGTTCAGCCCTTTGAGCAGACGGAGCAGTTCCTTGGCATGACGAGGCGAATCGTTCATCCCTGCCCAGCAGATATACTCAAAGCTCACACGACGTTGATGGGACCAGTCATACTGCTTGAGCAGCGAGACGACCTGAGCGATGGACATCATCCGCTCGGCAGGCATGATCTCCGCACGCTCCAGAGGGAAAGGATTGTGCATCGAAACCGCCAGATGGCACTCACTCTCATCGAGGAAACGCTTCATTGCCGGAATGCCGACCGTAGAGACGGTAATACGTTTAGGCGACCATGCGCAGCCATAGGGCGCGGTCATGATCTCCAAGGCACGAAGGACATGATCGAGGTTATCCATCGGTTCGCCTTCGCCCATGAGAACGAGGTTAGTAAGACCGGCATCTGACTGACCGTCAGCGGCGACAGACATTCCCCAAAAGATCTGATTGAGGATCTCAGCGGCAGAGAGGTGCCCATGGAAACCAAGCGTTCCGGTCATGCAGAAACGGCAACCCATCTTACATCCCGCCTGCGAGGAGACGCAGAGCGTAGCCCGATCGTCCTCGGGAATATAGACAGTTTCTACGAAACTGGATTTGAGATTTGAGATTTGAGATTTTAAATTTGCGATTTCAAAGAGGTACTTACGGGTACCATCGACGCTGACCGCTTCGCGTGTAGGTGCGTGTCTTCCTATTGTATAATTCGCCTTGAGCGCCTCGCGCCCTTTGAGAGAGATATTGGTCATCTCATCAAAAGAGCTCACGCGACGCACGTACAACCACTCGGCTAATTGCTTGCCGGCAAACTTCTGCAAACCGACGCTAAGCGCTACCTCTTGCAGTTCGGGCAATGTTTTTCCTAATAAACACTCCATTGTCCTTACTATTTCACCATCGTAACATCCACGTGCGGGTAGGCAAAGGTGAAGCCTTGCGGCGGAAGTTCGGTATAGAAACGCTCTTGGAGATCAAAGAAGACCGGCCAATAGTCATCGCTTCGTACCCAGACACGCACCACAAACGTGATGTCATTCGAGTTAAGCGATTTGAGCGCTACGAAAGGCGCAGGGATAGCTTCCATACGATAATTGACGGTAGAGAGCTGGTAGGCGGTTATTTTCAGTTCGTCGTACAGTTTCTTCATATCCGTATCCGCCTGCAACACACGAGGGTCACTATTGAGGATCGCTAAGATAGCGGCTTTGCAAGCAGCGGCATCCACGCCATAAGAGACGCTGACCGACCACTCTACCCTTCGCAAAGGACGACCGTTGTAGTTATGGATCACGCCATTGGAGAGCGCTCCATTAGGCAGGATCACTACGCGGTTATCGAGCGTGAGGATCTTAGTGGCGGTGATATTCACCTCTACCACTTTGCCCATTGTTCCTTGTGCCTCTATGAAATCACCCGCCTTAAAGGGCTTGAAGGCAAGAATCATCAGTCCTCCTGCGAAATTCTGCACGGTACCGGAGAGCGCCATTCCGATTGCCAAACCTCCGGCGGCTAACAGTGCTGCCAAAGAGGTGGTGTCCACCCCTAAGGTGCTGACGCTCACGATGGTCAACAAGGTGACCACGGATATATTGACAAACGAGATGATGAACGAAGCGATGGTCGGCTCGGTTTTACGACGCTCAAAACGCCGACGGAGCCACGCGCGAACCCAACGAAGGAGCAGCATGCCCAAAAAGAAAATAGCTAACGCCGCCAAGACCTTGATACCAAAGGTGACCAGCGATTGAATGGACATATGCAGAAACTCGTCCGGATCTTCTTTTGCCAATTCGACCAGCTGTCGGGCGTTAGCACGAAGCGAATCTTGATGCTGACGGATCTGCTCCGCCGTAGGGGTGGCTTGCAATAAAATAGTAAGTATATTCATCGTTTAACGGATTCTATCGGCAGCACGAACGAGTGCCTCATCTTTAAGGATACGCCGTGTAGCCATGAGGGTTAATACAAAGTTAATCAATGGAATAGAAGCCCACGGCAATATATTCCACTCCACTCCTAACGCCAGTTTTGCCTGCCAGATATAGATGGCGAGCACGCCGTAGTAGCCTAAGCAGAGTAACGCAAGGAAGATATTGAGCCGTGCCTGCAGGATGCGTTTCTTATAGAGGAAGATGTCCACGAACGCAAGAAGCGGCATCAACACGGTAGTGAGCAACAAGCCCCAGAGGCCTTGAAGAGGAGCACCGCCTAACGCACTCAGTTCATATACTTGCAACTCTGCGGCTTCTTCGGGTGTCACGAGTTGGATTACCGGCTTGAAGCACAACGTGATGCCCAAGATCACGATCGCCAATAAATAAAGCGTCTGAATTCGTTGAACCATAGAAAATTAAAAATTAAAAATCGCGAACTAAACGAACCGAGATAGCGTTATGACGACCGTTGCTGTAATGCGGATTGAGGCCGTACGAGCTGATGTACAGGTAGTACGCTTCGCCCCCTAGGTTCGACGGCGTACTAGACCAATAGTAGCCTGCCAAGTTGACATTGATCACCTCCGTTCCGGCGCGGCAACCCGGAGCAGGCAGGAAAACAGCACCGGCTTCCTCCATCGTTCTCCACTGTTCAGCCGTATAAGTATTGAAAGAATAGCGTTCGCCATCATTATTGCCATAAGATCCGTCACTATAATTAAGACCGTTATCCGTATCCGTGAATTTATCACCTGCCCAATCATCAGGAAGCACAATAGTTCCGTTTACCCCATTTACAGAACCCATGCCAAACAGGTGCGCAGCATCCGTACGCTCACAGAACAGATATATCCATTCGTCTGTGTTCAGCGTGCGCCAGCCTTCTCCTATATTATCACCCCAATCGTTAAAGGTAGGATAATCGCCAGTGTTCATGCTTGTATTAATCGGATTATTGCCCGTGCCCCAGCCGAATAAATCTATCCAACCGCTGTAGGAATCGGATATATTGGAGTTTGCACCGCCTATCGTGTCATACTGGTTCTCCGCAAAGCGCCATGTTTGGGTGCTTGCTTGGTATTGCAGGTTGCCATGCGCGAATTGCACTTTCTTAGATTCACCTACCGAGAACTCGGCGGGTGGTGCCACCGTACTGATACTATCGGCTTGTAACACTTCGCCATTACTCAGATAGATGTAAAACCTCGCCGAAGCGTTTGCCGTCATCATCAAGGCGATGACTGCCATAAAGAACTTTTTCATAATTCGTATTGTTTTATTTGTTTGTTATTACTTTATTACCGCGAATATCGTACTCTACTACCCCGCCGTCTTGTGTATGCAGGCGGAGAATCACCTGTCCGTCACGTATCATTTTCTCTACACTCCTAACAAGTGTGCCTTCTGCACGCTCCACATCCGACGGCATCTCGCCTGAGTCAACCATCGAAAAGGATATACTTCTGATGCCGTTGATTTGTGCTTCGGGAATATCCACCGACAACGACTGACCATGCTGCAATACTATTAAATCTGTTACATTGGTAGCGTCTAACTGCACCACCTGCCGGCTTCCGTCCGTGCCATACACAATCATCGCAGGCACAAGAGAAGGAGTCTCTGCACTCACCATCACCGCCATTGATATCAATAGTAGCGGGAGAAAAAGAAATTTCTTCATCATAAGTATAATTATTTTGTTATCAATAATCTTTTCGGGTGCAAAGATACAACTTTTTTTGCAAATATGCAAGAAAAAAGAGAAAAATCGCCCGATTTTGAGCGATTTTTCCTTTTTTCAATTCACAATGTACAAATCACAATTCACAATGTACAAATCACAATGTACAAAGGGCTTGCGGTGTTTGGTACGGACTACAAGAATACGTACGGACTCTTCAGTTTGTACAAAACCCTATAGGACGCTTTGTGAATTGATAATTGTGAATTGTGAATTGTGAATTCGGCTTACCCGTTGTGCTCGGCGTCATACGCCTCTTTCTCCAGCTTCCAGAGGTAGGCACGCATGGTCTTTTTGCCGTCCGGCTGATCCTTCTGGGCTGCGAAAGCCTGCTGGTCAGCGGACATCTTCGAGAGGTCGACCGCACGTGCGGCTACGGCTGCTGCTACTGCCGAGAAACAAGAACGGATCTTGGTCTCCTTGGCGGTCACAGGGGTCGAACGGGAGATCGAGTTCAGACCGCGGATGTACAGACGAGAGCAGTTCGGGTTCTGGGTCGGAGCTACACGGTGAGTAGCGAGAACCATCTTCTGGTCGGCTGCGTGTTGGGACTT
>JAFXWI010000046.1 GCA_017542915.1 Paludibacteraceae bacterium | reverse complement strand
GTCGTCGACGGCGTGAAGATCAACGACCGCCTCCAGGACGTGCTCGTGAAGATCCAGGAAAACATTTCTCACTCTCCCCGATTTTCTGTTTCCGGTACTCGCTCGGCGTCATTCCGTAGGTGTTCTTGAAGCATTTGGAGAAATACCGGCTGTCGTTCATGCCGACCATGTAGGTCACTTCGGTGATATTGTATTTGCGGTCTTCCAAGAGTTGCGCGGCACGTTTGATGCGCATCTCACGGATGAACTCTACCGGACTCAGACCCGTCAGACTCTTCAGTTTATTGAAGAAGACCGTGCGACCCATACTCATTTCTTCCACGAGCTCATCGACCGTCAGGGTGTTGTTGTCCATGTTCTTGTCCATTATATCCAGCAGTTTGGCGAGGAACGTATCTCCCGGTACCGGATCATCGGTCTTCTGCGGCTCCAGACGCATCAGACGCTGACGGTAACTCTGCTCCAACTGCGCGCGTTGCGTCAATATATTATGTACGCGGGCACGCATGTATTCCGGCTCAAACGGCTTGGTCACATAGTCATCCGCACCGTACTGCAGAGCCTGCAAACGACTCTCAATAGCCGTCTTGGCGGTCAGCAAGATCACCGGAATATAGTCTGTATCAGGGTTCTGTTTGATGAATTGCGTTAACTCCAAACCATCTACATTCGGCATCATCAGATCGGTGATCACGAGGTCGATCTGCTTGTTGCCGATGATCTGTTTGGCTTCCTCTCCGTCCGCTGCACACTCGACCTTGTATTCGCGGCTGAAGATACCGCTTAAGAACTGCCGCATCTCTTTGTTGTCATCTACCACCAAGATCGTTCTCCTGTTATCGCTCTGATCCTGCGTCAACTGATCCATCTTCTCCTCGAAACTGTTGCCCTGAGGAGGTACAATAACGGTCGGTTCGTCGGTGATAAAATCGACGTCGGATCCGAAATGTTCCTTACCCGTGTGTAGCATGATCGTCACCGTTGTGCCTTTTCCTACCTCGCTCTCCACCTCTATATGACCGTGGTGTAGATCCACCAACTCTTTGGTCAGGTTCATGCCGATACCGGTACCGGTGATATTGTTCGAGTTCAGCTCGTTGTTGCTCGAGAAACGCTCAAAGAGCACGCTCCGTTTATCCGGCGCTATACCGATACCTTCGTCCTCTACCGCTAAGGTCACAAAGCCCGGTTTGGAATCGATGGTCACGTGGATTTGCTTGCCGGATGGCGTGAACTTAAACGCATTGCTCAGCAGGTTCCAAAGGATCGTGTCCATTCTTCCGCGATCCACCCAAACGGTCGAATCCTCCGCTTTGTTCTCCACCGAGAACTGAATATGTTTGTCGTACGCCTCTTTCTGGAAATTCGAGCACGTCTCGTTCACCAAATCGCTCAGCAGCGTTTTCTGCACCTTCAGTTTCATCTTCTGGTTCTGCACCTTGCGGAACTCCAACAGCTGGTTCACCATCCGCAACATCCGCTGGCTGTTACTCTGTACGATCTCCAACTGACTGCGGACGCTCTGACTGATTCGCTCAGTCTGCAGGATATTCTCTATCGGACCTATGATCAGCGTCAGCGGAGTACGTAACTCATGGCTGATATTCGTGAAGAAACGAAGCTTGATATCCGTCACTTGTTGCTCTACTTTCACTTTCTGACGTAAGCCGTTGACGATACCTACCGCGTAGCCTATTCCCGTGATAACAAACAGAGAACCAATGATATACAGTACCAATGCCCACCACGTCAACCACCATGGACGATGCACGATGATCAGCAGCTGTTTCTCGTTGCTCACATCGCTTCCCTCATGGTTCGTAGAGCGCACGTGGAACATATACCGTCCGTGACGAAGATGGTTATAGGTCACCCGTCGTACGCCTTCCGCGTATCTCCAATCCGCGTCAATACCGTCCATCTTGTAGGTATAGACGATCTTATGCGTCCGGATATAATCCATCGCAGCGTACTCTATGGTCACACTGCTTCCGTCTTCCAACTCGATCGTGTCGCCTTCTAATAGTGAATCCTCTGCCTCCACACGGGTGATGCGCATCGGCGGAACGAAGGTCGAACGGCGTACACGCGAAGGAGAGAAGGCGCAATAACCGTTCGAGTAACCAAACAGGATCGTTCCGTCCGGCGTACGAAGAGCCTCCGCCTCCGTAAACCAAGTGTTGTGTTCGCCGTCCAAAGCGTCGTAGAAATACAGATCTCCGCTCTCCAAATTCAGCTGTGCGATGTCGTTCTCGGAACTGAACCACAGGTTCTTACCGTCTCCCGCCATACTCAGAATGATGTCGTGGAAGGTCTCTACACGCTTGATCTCCGGCTTCTCGTCCTTGGGATCAAAACTCAGCAAACCGCCACCGAAAGAGCCTAACCACAGACGGTCTTGGCTATAATAGATCGTACGAATATCGTAACTCGGCAGCACCGTGCTTTCTTTGGTCTCCAAGTTAATGCGCAGTACACCGGTCGTTGTGCCACACCATAAGGTCTCGTCAACGATCTCTATATCACGCACTTTCATTCCGTTACCCACGACCATCGGCTCGCCCCATTGTTGACGCTCTTCGTTCCAAGGGATGATGTTCACACCACCTCCGTAGGTGGCTACATACAGCGTCCCGTCGCGTCCTTCCTCGATGTCATAGACATCCGGATGAGTCGTCGGAATATGCTTCTGAGCCTTCGTCTTGGCGTTTACTACCATGAAAAGACCGTTGCCTTTCGTTCCGTACAGCAGTCCGTGACGGCTATCCAACGCGCAATAGACATTCGTCTCCGATTTGACGAGTTTCAGCACCTCGCCGTTCTTGAGTTGCACAAATGCGCGCACCTCACCATTATCCTGTGCCGACTGCCGCATATCAAACAGCTTGTACGGAGTAGGCTCCATGTTCACGCAATCCACACCGCCGTCATAGGTCGCTATCCACATCTGTCCGTCACGGTCCATATACGCCGTGTGGATCATATTCGTCAGACCCTCAATAGGATACACCAACTCATCCTTCTCGAAGTCATAGTAACTCCATCCGCCACCGGTCGGGTTCACCCATGTACGACCTTGGTTGTCTTCCAGCAGGAAGAAATGCTCCCTCAATCGACCGGCATAACGGCTGTCCAACGGAGGAGTGAATCGTTTCCATTGACCGTCGCGGTAACGAAGGATGCCGTACGTGTCATCGGCTTGCCAGATCACACCGTGCGAATCCACTTTCGTGTTCTTGTCCGCCTCGCTCATCTTCAGCAGCATCCCTTCCGGCAGACTGTCGTAAGGCTGCTCTACCGTCACCTTGCGAGACGCGTCCAAACGGTAGAAATGACCATCATATGTTCCCCACCAAATCCGCTCTGCTTCGTCTTCGTAGATCAGGTCAACACGGTTGTTCACACGTGCCTCTACTCCTTCGTTCATTGCCTTGTAAACTTGGAACGTGTAGCCGTCAAATCGGTTCAGACCGTCCCATGTGCCAAACCACATAAAGCCCTGCTTGTCTTGCAAAATAGCCATTACGGTGTTCTGGCTCATTCCATCTTTGATGGAGTAGTGCTGTACGATATAGTGCTCGTGTGCAAAAACACAAAGCATCTGGATGCACAGCGTGAACAGAATGATAAATCGTTTCATTACCTATCTCCTTTTAAGTCATTAGTCGTTAGTCGTTAGTCGTTAGCCGTTAGTCCTACAGCGCAGCGGTCTTACAGTGCAACGGTCTTACAGTGTAACGGTCTTACAGCGAAGCGGTCTAACGACTGCCGCCTTTCGCCAGTCTCTCAAGGTACCGACCGTAGTTGGTCTTCATCTCTTTGCCTAATGCAGCCAGCTTCTCCGTGCTGATCCAGCCGTTTCGCCAAGCGATCTCTTCGATACAGCTTACGTAGAAACCCTGCCTGTTCTGGATCGTCGCTATGAAATTACCGGCATCCAACAGACTGTCGCAGTTACCGGTGTCTAACCAAGCGAAACCGCGGCTGAAGAGCTTCACTCTCAGCGTGCCTTCCTCTAAATACAGCTTGTTCAGATCGGTGATCTCGTATTCGCCACGAGCACTGGGCTTCAATGCCGCCGCTTTCTCGCAAACCGTCTTGTCGTAGAAATACAGACCCGGCACCGCATAGTTGCTCTTCGGCTCCGCCGGCTTCTCTTCCAGACTTTTTACCACTAATTCACTAACCCCTAATCCACTAACCCTTTCTTCAAACTCCACCACACCGTAGGCACGAGGATCCGCCACTTCGTAACCGAAGATAACCGCTCCGCCTCCGCTTTCGCCTTCGCTTTCGACTTTCGACTTTTCGCTTTCGACTATCTCAACCGCCTCTTTCAACATCCGACCGAAATGCTGACCGTAGAACATATTGTCGCCTAAGATCAAGCAACCCGGCTCGCCGTTCAGAAACTCTTTGCCTAACACAAAAGCCTGTGCCAAACCGTTCGGCACTAACTGTACTTTATAACTCAACTTCATGCCAATCCGGCTTCCGTCGCCTAAGAGCTCTTCAAACATCGGCAGATCGCGAGGCGTACTGATCACCAGCACTTCGCGGATACCTGCTAACATCAATGCACTTAACGGATAATAGATCATCGGTTTGTCGTAAACCGGCATGATCTGTTTACTGATTGCTTTGCTCAACGGATACAAACGCGTCGCGCTGCCTCCGGCTAAAATTATTCCTTTCATAGGTTCTCGTATAATATGCGTCTGCAAAATTACTACAAAATTTTGAATTACACAAGAATTTTCACCTAAAAATACTTTTTATGTGTATTTTTTCGTATTTTTCGCTCCATTATCGGTCCAATGTCGGTCCGTTTTCGGTCCAATGTCGGTCCAATATCGGAAGATAAGCATCATCTCACGACCTTTTTTTCTGCCTTCTTCGCGCGCGCGCACCCGTTCCTTCTATATTTTATATATGGATTGCTCCAAAATCCCAAATCACCCATTTTTGCCCAAAATCCACTTTTTGACCCAAAATGACCAAAAATAGGCAAAAATAATGACCATTGATAATCAATGAGTTACAAAGAAAATGCATTTTTAGGTGCATTTTTTTGCAAAAATATTTGGTCATATCAAAAAAAAGCTGTACCTTTGCACTCGCTTTTGAGAAACAAGTGTGTTTCGATTTTCTACCGGAGCCCGGACATTAAAATTCAGATTCTCGAGTGAGAACCTAATTTTTTTGCGCCAAACCGAAGGAAAACATCTTTGAAAGATTGATACAATTAGTGTAGTACAAGAACAAAAAATAATTTTCACTTAATATAAATTTAAATTAAACCAAAAAAATTAAATTTAAAAATCTCAAAAAAACCAAATGTTACTAAACAAAGAAATAACAAATTCTCAAATTTACAAAGACAATTTACAAGACACAAATATAAAAAAAAAGC
>JAFXWI010000045.1 GCA_017542915.1 Paludibacteraceae bacterium | reverse complement strand
CCGTCCGGCAAAACAGGCTTGCTCAGCACGCGTACCCAACTCGGTCTTCCTTCGGATTTGTCCTGCGACTTGTACTCATAGCTGTTCGGACACGGATCATCCGCATTGTATCCCTCTTTGTCCTTCACCAAACCCAATGACCAACCTTCGCTGTTCAAGACACCCTCATCCCAAGTCGTATATGCCCAAACGGTCTCGCCCCACCATCTCCAAGGACGAGCTAACCAAACACTCTGCTTGCGGCTTTTGGGGTATTCTTTGACTTGCTCCTCCACCACTTTCTCTCCCAAGGTTTTACTGGTTCGAAGGGTCGTCACAGACGGTTTTAACTCGTCCTCGGTCGCCAACCGGATGTGGCATTTATAGAATAACATACCCCGTGTGCCCTCTTCACTTCTCCCCGCACTAATATAGCATTTATCGCCTTTCTCGCCGTTGATATTGGCTACGATAGTTGCCTTATTCACGCACATCGTCATCGCTCCGAAGATAAAATCCACGCCTCCTGCCAATATACCGGCTTCCCAGTAGATACTTGCTCCATCATCGCCGTACAACACATCCTGTCGTCCCACAGCACGGCAGTTCTTCAGACGTGCGTTCGTTGCTCCCTCTGTAAACGAGATAGCCGCCGCGCGCTCTCTGTATTTCTTCTTTTGCACCTCTGTCGAACCCACCTCTTTTGGCCGCTCAGGCATCACTTTCTTAGGTCGCTCTTTCGCTGTCCACGGCATGTCGGATTGAGAAATATCCACCAAACTATCTGCTGCTTCTTTCTCGCAGACATAGAGATTAAACGAGTTCTCAAAGATGATATTCTCTGCATAGAAATCCGGAGCTGTCACCAATACCGACGCATTCCATCGTCTCTCTCTCGACCCGCCATAGTTCACGCGGCTACCCATACTCTTGTATTGATAACCATGCCCGTAGTACCATGTGAGCCGCACAGCCTCCGGATCGGCTTCTACGCCTCCGTTCCTCAAACCGATAGAAGGTTTCCGACTCGCGTTCTTCAAACTCAATCCCGGCACATCGATGGTCAGTTCCTCGCAATAAGTCCCGGGTTCAATCCAGATCGTCGTCCTTTCTCCCTGTTCCTTATACACCCTCCGCGCACTATCCACCGCTGCCGTCACGCTCTCTCCCGCGTGTACATGCAATACCAAGGCTAATATACTCGCTACGAAAATATTCATTATTCACTATTCATTATTAATTATTCATTATTCATTATCATCCACTAGCATTTCGCATTTCTTGCAGTCGAAGGTAAGACGGAGAATTTTGCCCGTACGGAGACGCAAAAAACGCGGTTCCTTATCTTTCGGATAAGGATTAATCTTGCGGCAATGTCCCAGCTCAAAGAGCAGGCAGTATTTGCAAGTCATCAAAGGATAGTTGCTCGTCTCCATTCGTTCAAAACACTAATAGGTATAAAATACGGCTTGCTCTCGATCCGCACTTCGCGCGCGATATAAGGCGTGTCACCAAGTTTGGCTAACTGTGTACGGATCGTATCGAGGGCTTTATCTGCATTTTTAGCATCCTCATGCGCATAAGTAAATGAACGCTCATGGTTGCCTATTTGTATCGCAAAACCGTCTTCTGTTTCGCGGAAAACAACATCCACCGGAATCTTCCGTTCACACTTCAGGTTCTTGACAAACTCCACATCCAGATTTCTGAACAATCCTCCCTCTCTTGTGGAGAGGGTCGGGGAGAGGTTTTTATTCACCTTCACCCAATTTCCCTCTACGCCGTTGACGTTAAATCCCTCGTTGCCCATGGTCAGACCGTCTCCGTTATGCAAGACCACACCGGGTTTCAATCGAACGCGTAAGGTGTTGCCGTTGATCTGAAGCACCTCTCCGACGTACTCACCCGTGGACTTCGGTGTGTCCCAATTAGCCATGTTTGCTGTCCGTCCGTGTAAGAAATAATCAATCCCTCCTCGATGAAACGTCTTCTCGGGATTAGGTGTAAAATCACGCGTGTAAATCGGTCTGTACTCTGTCAGCGAAGCGGTCTGTACTCTGAGGTCAACCTGGTAGCGGTCTAATTTCTCCCGATAATACGCCGTTATATTCGTCACATAATCAGCGTCTTTCAGTCGTCCCTCTATCTTAAAAGTCGTCACGCCGGCTTCTATCAGTTCGCTTAGATACGCACTTCGATCCATGTCCTGCAAACTTAGTAAATGCCGCTGATGAATAGGCACTCCTTGTTCGTCCAACACCTCGTTTCCCTCTGCATCCAACAGGTCGTACGCCATGCGGCAGAACTGCGCGCAAGCACCTCTGTTGGCACTTCGTCCGGCGAGCACTTCGGATATATAGCATCGTCCCGAATAACTCACGCACAGCGCGCCATGAACAAACGCCTCCAACTCTATATCCGGCACTTCCTCATGGATTGCCCGGATCTCCTCAATCCCTAATTCGCGCGCTAAAACGACTCGTTTGAAACCCAACTCTTTGAGCCGTTTCACTTGTTCGGGCGTACGGTTGTCGCATTGGGTGGAAGCGTGCAGCCTGATAGGCGGCAAATCCAACTCCAACAAATGTAAATCCTGAATGATCAGCGCATCGACTCCTATTTTATATAACGCGTGCGCGAGCGATACAGCTTCTGGGTATTCGTCCTCATGGAGTAAGGTGTTCATTGTCACCAAGACCTGTACGCCGTATGTATGCGCGTATTGTACTACCTCCGCCAAGTCCTCCAAACTATTGCCTGCCGCCTGACGCGCACCAAAAGCCGGCGCACCTATATACACCGCGTCAGCTCCTGCTTGTATAGCAGCCTTAGCAACCTCTTTGTTCTTTGCCGGAGATAATATTTGAAGGGGATAATTCGTAATTTTTAATTTTTAATTTTTAATTTCTCAGCGCCTCTGAAAGTCGGTACATGACGATGCCCGCCGTTACCGACACGTTCATCGAGTGCTTCGTGCCGTATTGCGGAATCTCTATACATCCGTCGCAACGATCCACTACTTCCTGCTGCACTCCGAAGACCTCGTGCCCTAAGACAACGGCTGTCTTCGGACTATTTTGAATTTTTAATTTTGAAACAATCGTTCCCTTGGGATAAGAATTTTTAATTTCTTCTGCCGCCTCTTCCAGCGTCATCGAGTCATGAGCCTGCTCCACGGCATACACCTTGTAACCCTGTGCTTGCAGCTCGCGCACCGCCTCTTGCGTCTCTTTGAAATAACTCCATTCCACGCTCTCCTCGGCTCCCAAAGCGGTCTTATGAATCTCCTGATTCGGCGGGCAGCAACAGATGCCGCACAACACTACTCGCTCAATCCGCATCGCGTCTGCTGTCCGAAAAACCGCTCCCACGTTATGTTGGCTGCGCACATTATCCAACACCACCACCAGAGGCAGTTTATCCGCCTCGTGGTATTCTTCTACGCTCATTCGCCCCATTTCGGCGGTAGTCAGTTTCTGCATAAAATGTCAAATTTCAAATGTCAAATCTTGAATGGTAAACGCACATGCAGCACACGTGCTACTTCATCTATTTCGGTCATAAAATCTTCGTGAAGAGGGATCATCCGTCCGTCTTCAAGGGTTGCTAAGGTGTTGATGGTACTCTCGTCCACATAAGCAATCACGCCCACTTGTTCCTCCTCGCCGTTCTCCCCTTCGTCCTTGATCGTGTAACCCACCAAGTCCTGCCAAGTCAACAGTCCGTCCTCTTCGTCTTGCATCTCGCTACGCAACACAAACCCCTCTTCGCCGATGAGTTCGGAGATCCTCTCTGTGCGGAACGGTACAAACAAACCGTCTCTAAGCACGAACACAAAATCCGGCAGGTCTTTGTAGTGCGTACGCCGTATGATGCCGATGGATATTAAATCGTCTTTGCTAATCATTGTCTTACTGTGATGACGCCTCCTGAATTGGTGAGCGGAATACGTAATAACGGTTCGCGGGCAAGACCTTTCTGCGGGACTGCGGTTCCGGAACCCACATCGTACTGCTCGCCGCACTCGGGGCAAGTAGCAAAGATTCCATCTACATCGCAAGGATGCAAAACACCTCGTCCTGCGCAATACGGACACGCCAAATCCCAAGCGTTGTAATTCCCGTTGATGTCAATATATACCAACACGCCTCCGTATCCGTACGCATCGGTGATAAGACGCGGAATGACCTCTCCATTATAGTGATAGCCTTTCGCATCGACGGTGACGTACGTAGTAGTGGCAGTGGGTACAAAATGAACAAACACGCCGCTTCTCGTGTCTATAGAGATATTGACCGGATAGCGAGGTACGCTGTTGTTGAAGGTGTCATTCTTACATCCCACCAACGCAACCATCATCGCCAATACCCAAAATATGTTGGTTTTCCCTTTCACCTTTTAATTTCCCACTATCGCACTAATCTCAACATGGTAGATCAGCGTCGAGTAGGGCGGAATATAACCGGTGGTGCCTTCCGTTCCCATGCCTTCCGCTTTGTTGTACTTGTCGCTGTTGTATTTCTCGTAGTCGTACCCCAAATATGCAGGGATATACAACTCTATCGTACCTTTGTTGTGTATCTTGTGGCATCCTTCCGAGAAGCCCGGAATAGTACTCGGCAGATAGAGCGATACGTTCTTTCCGGCACTAACGGTATAACCGTTAATCAGCTTCACCGAGTAGTCGCATACTATTGTACTCGTTGAGTTCGGTTTGGCATCGCCGTACGGTGCCATGGGATCAGAGATGATCTTATATTGCAGTCCGCTGGATGTTGTCTCTACGCTGTCTTTCTTGGCGTTGTTCAACAACCATAACTCATTCTGCGTCTTCCAATCCGCCCAGTTATTCGTTTTGCAAGAGGATAAAAATGCACAAAAGATAAGAAGAATGGAAACAAATCCTTTCAACTTTAAACTTTCAACTTTCAACTTTATTTGGCTATCCATAATTCGGGATTTAGAATGTTTCTGTCTTTATATACTTGGAAATAGAGTTCCGTTTTCTGGTCTTGTTCGGGGTCTGTAAAGATCGTTCCGATGACTTGCTTTGTCTCCACATTGTCCCCTTGTTTGACGTTCAGTTTGCTCAGGTTCGAATACACAGTTCGGTAGTTACCGTGCTGAATAATCACGGCATACGTATTCGCTACCATGAAGCAACTCGTCACTTCGCCTTTATATACCGCCCGGGCTTTTGAACCGGCAACGGTCTGCAGGTAAATACCCTTGTTGTCAATCGTCACATGCTCGTAAACGGCGTGTTGCTGCTTGCCGAAATGCCCGCTGATCATGCCTTTCTCTACCGGCCAAGGCAAACGCCCTTTGTTTGCCTCAAATCCTCCGGCTATCAGTTTCTGTTCTTTGGTCAGCGAGGTCTTCGACGCTTTCTCCGTCTGTTTGCGGATCATTTCGTCAATCTTCTTGTTCAACTCTGCTACTTTCTTCTGTTGCTGCTTGAGCTGTTTGTTCAGATCTTTCTCTTTGCTCTTCAACTGACTCAGCATGTTCTTCTGCTTGCGTTCGTCACGTTTGAGCTTGTCCTGCTCACGTTTACGGGTGTCCAAGACCGTCAACTTGTCATGTTTGTTCGCTTTCAGCAAATCGTTCTGCACGTCAATCTCTGCTTGCGTGTTCTCTATCCGCCTCACTTGTTGCTGACGGTAACGGGCGAACTCTCGCAAGTATCTGGCACGGCGTGCTAATTGCTGAAAACTGTCGCTACTCATCAGAAACAGTAACGGAGACTGCTGCAAACGGGCAAAATGACTCTGACGAACCATCTCCGCGTAGTCGTTTTTGTAACCGGTCAGCACTACTTGCAGCGAATCACGGGTAGTTCCCAAACGATTCATCTCGTTGTTCAACGCAATGATCTCGTTGTCCAGCGTCGTGATCAGTTTCTTTTGGGTCTTTATATTCTGTCCGATGAGCTGCAACTTGTTCATCGTAGCACTCTCGTCTTTCTTGGTCTGCTTAAGCATCTTGTTCGTGTGCTCAATCTCCTCTTGCAGTTTCTTTTGTTTCTTCTGCAAGTCCTTCACATTGTCCGCAGCCTGAAGTGGACAAAGCACAAAACACAAAGGACAAAGGACTAATAAGATTAGTCGAACCCATTTCGTCTTTTCTCTTTTCACGAGAGCAACGAGCGGTCTTATGTCTTTCAGCGAAGCGGTCATAACCATTTAGTAATGTCTATTTTCTTGTATCTGCTTGTATTCTGCTTGTTCACTCTTACCGGCACATCTAACTTCCGCACGGGGTAGATCACGCTCAGCTCGACCGTCTTGTCGCCTAAAGTATAGACCAAACGGGCACTCTTGTCTCCTGTCGGCAACTCTGCGGTACATAACTGCTGCAGCACATCCCAGTTGATGGTCGGCACCAGATTGCGGTTCAGCTCCGCATAGGTCGTGGTAGCATACGTGCCTTCGAGTTTGTTAAAACCCGTTAACTCAAACGGCGTAGCTTCAAACCGTGCTATCTCCAAACCCAATAACGGCATGACGCTGATCACTAACATCGAGTCGCGTACCGTCTGCATCGTCACGTTTGCGGAGATCTGATTGTCTCCTAAGCTCAGCGTCGCACGTGCGTTCTGTATCAGACAGGTGTGCCACATAGGCGCACTCTCCGCAGCCGTCTCTTGACCGACCGCCATCTTCCTTTTCGTGCCGCAACTCACCAACACCAGTGCGCAGCACATCATTCCCCATATTAACGTTTTACGCAGTAAAACCATTTTAACTCTTTAACGTTTTGATGCAATCAAAACCATTTTAACTATTTAACGTCGCGAAGCGACCGTATATGTTTTTCTATTTCGCTTCTCGTATTGTCCGTGGCGTGTAGCAGCGCGCGGTTCAAGTAGAACAGAGCCAATTCATTCTCGCCTTTGAGATGCAGAATCCATCCGTATGTATCTAAAAAGACCGGATTGTTCGGCTCTTCCCGTATCGTGATAGCGCTCATCTGTTCGGCTTTCTGCAAGTCGCCTTTGTGTGTGGCGAGATGGTAAGCGTAGTTGTTCAATATATGTGGATTAGTCGATAGACTCAGCACTTTCTCATAAGCGGCATACAACACCGCCGGCTTGACGTTCATCTGCTCTAATACCTCTACGCGGAAGATTAAGAACTCCACATTCGTCGGATCCAACTCCAAGTACTGATCAATCACCTCAATCGCTTTCTTGGGTTTGCCCCAACTATAGTAGATGCGGTACTTGTTCATGGCGCTATAGGCGTTAAAACCGCGAATAGCGTCTAAGCGGTTCTGCATCTCCATCGCTTTCTTCCATTGCCCGTCGGACATGTACATCCGTTCGAGTTGCTCGATCAGTTCTTCGTTTCTGGGATTAGCCTTCAACGCTTTCTCCATGACCCCTTGTGCCTCGTAGAAACCCTCCATCGTCCGTTGCTCCAACAGCATGTTCGTGTAGTGGTACCATTGATCACCCGGGTCGGCTTCGAAGGCCATACGGAATAAGTCCTTGGCGCTTTCTTTTCGTCCTATGCCGTTATAGAGAATACCCAAGAACGTAAGCGTCTGACCGTCATTGGGCTTGATCATCTCGCAGAACTCCAACAGCGCATAAGCGTCCGCGTAGCGCTCTTCCTGAATAGCCTGTTTGGCGGCGTACCAATAGTACTTAAACTGCGCCTCCTGCTCCACACTTAAACCCTCCGCCTGCGGTTTCTTCGCAGCGAACAATATACTCGGGATAAACAAGATGAGCACAAGTCCCCACCGGTTTATATTTCTTAACGTTTTACGCAGTAAAACCATCTTAACTCTTTAACGTGACGCAGTCACCATCTTAACTCTTTAACGTTTTGATGTAATCAAAACCATTTTAACTCTTTAACGTCGAAAATCTATTTTCGACCACTATGTCCGAATCCTCCTTCTCCTCGTTCGGTCTCGCTCAGTTCACTCACTTCCACCACTTCGGGGCTCTCGTGTTTGGCTATCACCATCTGGCAGATACGCTCTCCGGGTTCGATGGTCTGTGCCTCGCCGCTCAGGTTGATGAGGATCACTCCCACTTCGCCTCGGTAGTCGGCATCGATCGTACCCGGTGTGTTGAGTACGGTCAAACCGCGTTTGAGTGCCAAACCGCTACGCGGACGAATCTGTGCCTCGTAGCCTGCCGGTAACTCGATATACAGACCTGTCGGAATCAACTTCCTTTCCATCGGAGCCAAGGTCACAGCCTCGCTGATGTTACACCGTATATCCATTCCTGCCGCCTGCGCACTCTCGTACTTCGGCAGCGGATTATTGCTCTTATTTATAATCTTTAAAACCATCTTTTTAAAACCGTTTCTCTACAAGTACTCTTAGTCCGTCTGGAACCATTTTGATGTGAATATCTTTCTCTATCTCCACTGGATCGCCGTCGATGTGGAACGGAGCTATCTCTTCGCGTTCTACTGTCACTTCCTTGGCACGGATAGTGTCCATGAAATGACTACCGTCTATACTTCCGGCAAACAGTCGCAAAGCCAAGCTGGCACTACCTAAAAGGGCGTTACTCGACATCAGCATAATATCCATCTTGCCGTCCTGTATACTGGCTTTCGGAGCTATCTTGGCATCGTTACCCCATTGGTTCGCGTTCGCAAACGTGATCAGAAACGCTTTGTGCGTCACGTCCAGACCGTCTCCCACGATGTGGTACGTACGAGGATGATACGTGAACGCCTCCTTGATCGTGTTCTGAATATAACTCATGAACCCGCGTTTACTGCCTGCGGCAAAGTTATCTGCTATGACTGCATCAAATCCCGTGCCACACGTGCAAACGAACATCCTACCGTTCGCCAAACCGTAATCTACATTGATGGGCTCGCTGTGGTTGATCAGCTCGATCGCTTTCTGCGGACGCATAGGGATGTTCAGGTGGCGGGCAAAACCGTTACCGCTACCCATCGGAATAATTCCCAACGCCGTCTTCGTCTCTTTCAGACCGCGCGCTACTTCATTTACCGTTCCGTCTCCGCCCACAGCTACCACGGCATCAAAACCCATACGCGCATACTGGTACGCCAATTCCGTTCCGTGCCCCGCGTACTCCGTAAACGTGATATTCGGCAACCACTGCTCGTCGTCCAAGGTCTGCATGATCAACTTCGGCAGTTTCTTCTTCTCTTTCTGAATCTCCTTCGACCCCGAAATAGGATTGATGATAAAAGCGATATTTTTCATTTCTCTTTAATTTTCAAATTCTCATATCTTCAAATCTTCAAATTCTCGAATCTTCGATTCTTCCTTTGCGGCTGCAAAGGTACAACAAAAATTGCATATATGCAAGTTTTCGGGCATTTTTTTGCTGAATAGACTGAAATTTATTCCCAAGGCAGTATCAGTTCTCCTTCTTCCTCTTGTTGAGGAAGAGGATTCGCTGGTCGGTAGATAGCTTTGATGGTGTCGCAGACACCTCTTGGATTTCTGAGCAAAGGACGGGTAGAGTAGAAACACTCACCGGTGATCTCAGGGATCGTGCGGTTGAGGGTCATCTGCCGACCGATCTCGTTGCCTTGTCCCCAAGGACTGTCTTTCTTGGCTCCCTCCAAACGATACGGAGCCATGCCGATATAGAGCTTGCATTTGGTTCCACGCACTTCGTTTGCCCACCAGTGCGCAAGGACTTCATAATCAGCGGCTTTCTTGCCAATCTCCCAATAGAGTTGCGGCAGGACATAATCAATCCAACCGTTCTTGATCCACAGGCGGATGTCCGCATAGAGATCATCGTAATTGGTGATACCTGCTGTCGTTGCGCTACCGGTCGAATCGACGTTCGCATTCCGCCACACGCCGAAAGGCGAGATACCAAACTCCACGGAGTCTTTACATTCGCGGATAGTAGCGCTGATCTCCTGAATAGCCATGTTGACGTTATTGCGTCTCCATTCCCGGATGTCCGTAAATCCTCTTGGATAGCGTGCAAAAGTCTCTGCGTCCGGCAGCTGTTTCTTACCCACCGGATAGGGATAGAAATAATCGTCCATGTGAATAGCTTGTATGTCGTAGCGGCTGATGATGTCCTGCACTATTGTGCAGATCCACTCCCGTGTGACATCCAAACCCGGGTCGAAATACCATTGTTTGTTGTACTCCCAGAACCAGTCTCTGTGTTTCTTCCAGATATGGTCTTCGCAAATCGCGGTAGTGTCGGTCTTGGCGAGGTTGACGCGATAGGGATTGAGCCAGACGTGTACCTCCATGTGGCGTTTGTGCGCCTCTTCGATCGTCCATGCCAGAGGGTCCCAAGTGAGCGAAGATCCTTGTGTGCCGGTTAACCAATGCGAACTCGGTTCGAAAGAACTACGGTAAAGGGCATCCGCAGTCGGTCTAACCTGAAAAATAATAGCATTCAATCCCAAACTATGGAGCGAGTCTAACAGAAACGTCATCTCGTGTTGCTGGGTAGCAGAGTCTCCCACAGCTGCTTCGGAAGGCCAATCAATATTCGCTACGGTCGCAATCCATGCTCCGCGGAAAGTGACTTGACCAAAGACCGCTACGCTAAAGGACAAAAGACAAAAGACTAATATGTTACGCAATTTGGCCATTTTCAACATGGAAGATTTTGGCGTTGTTATTGGGTTTGAGTATTTCTGTCAAGTGCTGACGGTCGGTGTCGGTAATGAAGATCTGACCGAAATCGTCTCCTTGTACCATCTCCACAATCCGCTCCACACGTTCGCTGTCCAGACGGTCGAAGATGTCATCTAAGAGCAAGATGGGCTTGCTCTTGACCGGCTTCGCCTGTAAGACCGCTGAGGCTGTAGGACCGCCTTCGGCTGTAAGACCGCTCGCAGGCTCGCTGTAGGATAAGTACAAAGCTTGTGCCAATTTCATGGCGAGGACGAATGTGCGTTGCTGTCCTTGGCTGCCCACTTGCTTGAGGGGATAGTCTCCGAGACGCATCTCAAGATCATCTTTATGCACGCCTTGCGAAGTCCAACCGAGTATTAGATCGCGTTGCCGAGTCCGTACGTACGCTTCGCGTAAATCTCTATCTTGCAACTGACTTATATAACGTAATTGCGGGATCTCTGCCGAACCGCTTATCTGTGCATACGTCTTAGCAAAATACGGCTCAAACGCCTCAAAGAAAGCGGTTCGCTTCGCAAAGATATACTCTGCCGGTTCAATCATCTGCCATTCCAGTACTTCGAGCAAGTCATCAGGCGGATTAGGCGCATCTCCGTATTGTTTCAACAGGGCGTTGCGTTGTTTCAAGAGGGCGTTATAGGTCGTGAGACAATCCAGATATTTGCGGTCTAACTGACTGATAACCACGTCCATGAAACGGCGTCGTTCGTCTGATCCTTCGTCGATGAGTTGTTGGTCAGAGGGAGAAATCATCACCAGCGGAATAAGTCCTATATGGTCAATCAACCGCGGATAGTCTTTCTTATCGCGTCTGAACTGCTTCTTCACACCTTTACGTAGACCACAAGAGATGGTAAGGCTGTCGCCATTTGACATTTGAGATTGGTCATTTGATATTTTATAATTGCCCTGTACCATCGCCATTTCTTCGCCGTGGGTGATGTTGAGCGAGTCTTGGGAAGTGAAAGCGGATTTGGCGAACGAGAGCAGATAAATAGCGTCCAAGACGTTGGTCTTACCCTGTCCGTTGAGTCCCACGAAACAATTGAGTTTGGGGGCAAACTCAAGTGAGGCTTCGCGGATGTTGCGGTAGTTTAATATGTTAAGCGACGTTAGAATCATTCTTTGGAGATCCGCCAAGCTTGGCGGATACTATGCATATAGTTCGACATCGGCGGCGGTGATTTTGGGACCGGCGAGGATGATGAGACGCTCAACGACGTTACGGAGTTGACGGATGTTGCCTGTCCATTCTTTCTGTTGCAGGGCTTTGATGGCTGCCGGTTCAAAGGATTTGACAGCAATGCCTTGCTCGGCACAGATCATGCCGGTGAAATACTCCACGAGCAGCGGGATGTCTTCGATACGTTCGTTCAAAGACGGAACGTGAATCGGAATGACGTTCAGACGATGGAAGAGGTCTTCGCGGAAATTGCCTTCTGCAATCTCTTTAGCGAGGTCTTTGTTCGTAGCCGCCAAGACGCGCACGTTCACTTTGATGGCTTTGTCCGAACCGACGCGTGTGATCTCGGATTCCTGCAGGGCACGCAGCACTTTGGTCTGCGCAGCAAGACTCATATCGCCGATCTCATCGAGGAAGAGCGTACCTCCATCGGCTTGTTCGAACTTACCAGCGCGGTCTTTGACAGCCCCCGTAAACGAACCTTTCATGTGTCCGAAGAGCTCTGACTCGATCAGCTCGGAAGGAATAGCCGCACAGTTGACCTCGACCATCGGTCCGTTCGCACGAGCCGAGTGCTCATGGATCAGATGTGCTACCACCTCTTTGCCGGTTCCGTTAGGACCGGTGATGAGCACGCGGGCTTCCGTCGGTGCCACCTTATCTATTATATCGCGTACGCGTTGGATAGCAGCCGACTCTCCGATCATCTGCGGACCTTTGGTAGCTACTTTCTTGCGCAGTTGTTTGGTTTCTTGTTTGAGGTTCTTGGTCTCCAAGGCATTCTTCGTGGTGATGAGTATCCGGTTGAGATCCAGCGGTTTCAGCAGAAAATCATAGGCGCCCATCTTGAGTGCCTGCACGGCAGTCTCTATGTCTCCATGCCCGGAAATCATGACGATGGGACACTCGATACTCTCAAACGAATCTGAATTCTGAGCTCTGAATTCTGAAATCTTTGAAAGCACCTCCAAACCGTCCACTTCGGGCATTTTGATGTCCGAATAAATCAGGTCGTACGATTTGGCTTGCGCCATCTCCAGACCCTGCTTGCCGTTCTCGGCTACTTCTACTTCGTAGCCTTCATCTGCCAACACCTCACGCAAGGTATTCCGAATACCGCGTTCGTCGTCTATAATAAGGATTTTTGCCATACTAATCTAATTTGGGCACAAAATTACTACTTTTTTTTGAATTATGCAAGTAAAAAAGAAAAAATGCAAAAAAATCACTTTTTATTTGCTTATGTCAAAAAATAGTTGTACCTTTGCAGCGGAATTAGGAGTTGCCTCAAATAGTATGTTTTATAACATATGATATACATAAAAAAACAACTTTTTATTTAACAATTAAAATTCATTAATCATGAAGAAATTATTTACTTTTGTTGCTGCTGCGCTTTTCGCAGTTTCAGCAAGTGCTACTCTTATCTGGAGTGAGTCTTTGGACAAGAATGGCAGTTACATCAACAAGGCTGATTTTGGAAACAACTGGCCTTATGCAACTCAGTGGTATGAGAAGGGTAACTTCGTTTATGAGTACGACTCTGTAGGTAGTTACGGTGTTTCTGTACGTAACAAAAAACTGAACGGCGCAGAAGATAACTCTATCGGTTTCTTCTTCTCGAAAGAAAAAGTTGCTGAGAGCAACTATCTGTACTTGGGAGGTAAAGATGGTGCTATCGTTACCGGTGCAGTGAATTGTAAACTTATGTTTGATGTTTGCTCTTCGGAGGCTAATGGTGGTACTTTGGAGCAAATGGCTATTGAGGTAAACGGTGCAGCGCTGGAAATTCCGGCTACTGAGTTGGGTAACAAGCTGATTACTTCGGCTATTGAACTCCCGCTGGCTGATGGTAACATTGAGTACATCAAGATTTCTTTCAACAATGTTCCGACGCAGAAGTTCATTGCTCATCTTCGTATCGAGGGTGACGGTGGTCAGGCAAGCGGTGAAGGCGGTGTCACTCCTCCTGTTGTTGAGTTGGATACCGTTACGGTAGCTGAGGCTGTTGCAATCGGTATGGCTTTGGAAGACAATGCAAAAACAACTGAGGACTATGTAGTAAAAGGTCACGTAGTTCAGGCTTATGCTCCGAATGAGGGCTATACCGACCAAACTTGGTTCATGGCTGACGAGGCAGGTGCTTTCGGCGAGTTTGAGGCTTTTCGTTGTACTCCGGATTACTTGGTTGAGACCGGTGACTATGTTTACGTAAAGGGTAAAATCCAGAAGTATGTAAAAGAAGGTAAGGATCCTCAGATCGAGATTGGTAACGGTACCGCTACTCATAAGTATGCTCAGGGCATTGAGAACGTAACTCTGACCGAGAAGGCACAGAAAGTGGTTGTTGACGGTGTTGTTTACGTAGTTCGTGACGGCAAGATGTTCAACCTCCAAGGTGCACAAGTTCGCTAATCATGGATCTTCGGTTCTGTGATTAGAACCGTGCTTGAGTTAATAAATAATGAGGGGACGCTAAACGGCGTCCCCTCTCTTATGTCCTTTGCGGTTTATAACTTCGCTTGAATACTTACTTTCGCCCAAGCTCCGGGCTGTAAGATGCCTCCGTAGTCGTAATAACGTGCGTGCGTCATGTTTGTACATTCGGCACTAACGCGCATGTAGTGGTTCTGCCAGTAAATAGATCCATCTAAGAGCCACACAGGTTGATAGTCGCGCACCTGACCTTCGGCGTTGTTGAACTGTCCTTCGCGTTTCTGAAAACGGACGCTCCAAGATGCACCAAAACCTTTGTAGATACCGTGCTCCAAATGGATTGTCAGTTTATGACTCAGGTAGTCCAAGTACCGCGAACCCGACTCTTTGAGGTTCATATCCAGATACGTGTACGCATAATCGACTGAGACACAACGCAACCATTCATTCAGCCTGTAAGCCACCGAAACCTCGACACCGGTAGCGTTCACTTTTTGTTGGTTTGCCGCATGAAAAGGTCGCTTGGCATCTTCGGGCACATAGATCCAATCGATGATGTTCCGTCCCCAACGATAGTACGCGTCCGCAGACCAAGAGAGAACGCCGTATTTTTTCTCTCTTCCCTTCAGGGAAGGGTCGGGATTAGGCCTCCATTCGCCTTTGTAACCCAAGGACAAGAGCCATGCTTCTTCGGGCTTGAGATCACGATTACCGAGTTGGTTACCTGCGTTGTAATAGAGGTCTGTAAACGTCGGCATTCGAAGCGAACGGTTTGCATTCAGATAGAGCGTGCCGCCTTTGTCAAAAGCATAGCCGATGTTGGCACTTCCGCCTAAATGATGTCCGAACTGCGTGTTATACGTGCCGTTGATACCGAGCGAAGCGGACAGACCTGCATAATAAAAACTCTGCTCGGCGAAGTAGTTCACATGAAAACGGTTACCTCCTCGCACCAGATCCAACACACGCACTTTAGACAGCGGAAAATCCTCCACAGTCGGCACTTGTCCATCGGGATTGATGGTGTCGCCGAGGTTGGTAGAGTGCATATTCTCATTACGAATGCCAACACCAAAAGAGGTCGTTCCTATGCGCGAAGCATAATGAGCGGCTACTGAGGCTGAGGCGGTCTGGGCAAAGTGAAAATTGCCGTACAACCGATGTCCGCGATGCCATTCGTATCGGTCGTAGTTAGCACGGTATGCCGCTTGTGTTTCAAGCCGCCATCTGCCCCATCGATGCTCGTATTTAGCGGACGCAAAAGCGGTACGCGTGGCGTCAAACTGATCTTGACTGCCAAATCCGTAACCCATACCAAGTCCGGCATCTTTCCATTGGGCACCGGCTTGTACGTCCAGACCTCTCCAACGGGTTTGGAAATAGAGGTTCACCAATTGAAAATCCGAGTTCCGACAAGCGATCTCCTCTTTCTCCGTGGGATTTGGCGCTAAATAGCCTTCTGCACGCGAATAATCGGCTGCTATGTTGATTTGCAACCTTTCTCCCTCCCTTTTAGGGAGGGTCGGGGAGAGGCTTGCTGCAATCTCCGGATGTGCCAAACCGTTCATGCCTGCTGTCAGTTTGAGGCGTACATCATTCTCCCTCCCTTGTGTGGGGGAAGCGGTTATTATATTGATCGCTCCGGAGAAAGCGCCGTGCAGATGTGCCGAGGTGCCTTGCAGCACTTCGATACGCTCTATGATAGACGGCGTAATAGGCAGGTTGAGTGCGTAATGACCGGTGTGAAAATCGCTCAGACTCACGCCGTTGAGCATGATCAGCACTTGGTCGAACGTACCGCCTCGCATACTGATGTCGGCTTGCGCGCCGTTCGCACCACGTGTACGCACATCCACACCCGGCAGATATTGTAAAATATCCGCTACGGTCTGTATCGGCAACGCTTCTATCTCGGCGTGCGACACCTGTGTGATCAGACGGTAAGCTTCCGAATGAACTTCAGCTTTGTGAGCCACAACCAGCACCTCCTGAAGACTAAGTGGCTGATTGCCTAACGGAACGGAATCCGCAGTTCCTGACGAACCATCATCCGCCATGACCGGAGAGAAAAACAAGCCGCAGAGTGCTGCTACTGCTACACTCTTACCATGCTTGAGCATCTCCAGATCGGTCATGTATCCTGCCACGTGTCCGATGCTCACCTCGCGGTGGATCGAACAAAAGGCGGCGTACGCCTTGTGGCAGAACTGCCGAAAACGGATTCCTGTTTTGAAAGAATAATTTTTAAACATATATCTGCGCTTTCAAAAAAGCCTGCAAATTTACTACAAAAAATTGAAATACACAAATTTTCGGGTGTTTTTTGAGAATTATAGCGATTTTATCGCAATTATGAGTCTGCTTCTTTCTTCTTTTTCAGGACGATACTATCGTCCGCTCTTTCCCTCCCCTCCAACTCCCCTTTCCGTCCCGAAAATCTCATTATTCTGACTTTTCCAAGTCCCAAAATTTGCATATATCATTTTTTTGTATTATCTTTGCACCCGATTTCAGGATTCCTCTCACCCACTAACCCTCTCATCCACTAACCCCTCCCAAGGGCTCCGCCCGACCCCGGATACAGAGCGGATCGAGATCGGAAAGGAGGCATCCTAGACCATGCTATTTATAAACACCTTATAACAACCACATATACAAACGTTTACAGCCAATGTCCAAACATCTAAAAACAACCATATTTTCGCTTTTAACAAGCACCCTTTTCCAAGAGGTGCCTTCTCCCGCGGTTTCCAAGGTTCACGCCCGTGGTGTGCGCTATTTATACCCCATTGATGGCATCAATTACTACTGCGGAATGATGAATTCCCACAAGCAAGGTCAAAAATACCGCAAACACATCATCGTCCGCCGTGTCCCGCGTTTTGGTGGCTTACACCAACTCTATACCTACCATTTCCCCAAGACTTGGTCTGCAGCCTGCATAGCTAACCGCGAACTCATCAAAACCGCCCAAAAACTCGCTCACGACCTCGAACACGACTACTCTCCGGAAGGCATTGAATGGAGACTCCGTTTCTTCCATCATTATTTCCATGTCGTCAAAGGTGGCGCCAAGCCGGAACCCGGTCTCAAACCCTATACCCGTTTCTATCAATACGTCTACGTCTCCATCTACCGCGACCTCAAATCCGCCGCCCAACAAGCCTCCGTCCAAGAAGTCTCCCTCGCTGAGCAACCCACCACATCCGAGCCATCTTTGTTGAGTGCTCCGTGCGTCAGCGCGGAGTCCCCTTCGCCCTTAAGCCCCGAGGACGTTTCCTTCGTGCCCATAGATCCCCGTCCTCTCCGTTTCCGCCGCACGTATCCCCTCAACGCCCTTTCCCTCTCTTCTCCGTTAGGTTTCCCAATAAAGGTGACGGAAAAAGCACGCGTCTTTGCAGATTTTTGAGAAAAAAACCTTTTTTATTTGCATATGTCCCATTTTTGTAGTACCTTTGTACCCGATTTGAAAGAGTGCTACTGTTTTTCCACTCTCGTAGATAATAAAACTGAAAACAATATGCGAACAGAAAATGAATTACAGGGGGTTACCCTCCTTGGAAACCAACACGTGCAGTACAGCGATAATTACAACCCAGACGTGTTGGAGACCTTCCCGAACAAACACCCTGAAAACGAGTATCTCGTTACCTTCAACTGCCCGGAGTTCACTACGCTTTGCCCCAAAACGGGACAGCCGGATTTCGGACATATTTATATCTCTTATATCCCGCGTGAGAAGATGGTGGAGAGCAAAAGTCTCAAACTCTACCTCTTTTCCTTCCGCAACCATGGGGATTTTCATGAAGATTGCGTGAATATCATCATGAAAGATCTGGTCAAGTTGATGGATCCGAAGTACCTCGAGGTAACAGGCTATTTCATGCCTCGCGGCGGAATCAGCATCTATCCCTTTGCTAACTACGCGGATGAAGCTCATCAGGAGCTCAAAAAGCAGCGTCTATTGGAACAGTTCAAAGCCGCGACCAATAGGAATTGAGATATTAATTATTCATTGTTAATTATTCATTATTCATCGTGAAAGATAGTATTATTGTTTTGTCCGGTGGGTTAGACTCCACCACACTTTTGTACGAATACCAATATCGAATCGGTATGGCGCTTTCGTTTCACTATGGAAGCAACCATAACGACCGAGAGTTGGAGTTCGCTAAACTGCATTGTGAGCGTTTGGGTATTCCTCATAGGATCATTCGTTTGCCGTTCATCAAACAGTTCTTCAAGTCCTCGCTGCTCGAAGGCGCCGACGCTATTCCCGAGGGTAACTACGACGAGGCGAACATGAAATCGACCGTTGTGCCGTTCCGTAACGGTATCATGCTGTCCATCGCAGCAGGTATAGCGGAGAACAACAAACTGCAATATGTCCTCTTGGCAAACCATGCCGGAGACCATACGATCTATCCGGATTGTCGTCCGGAGTTCGTGGAGGCGATGAACAACGCAATCCATTTCGGCACATGGAACGGCGTTCAGTTGCTTACGCCTTATACCCATCTGACCAAGGCTGAGATCGCGTCCAAAGGCAAAGACCTTCATATCGACTACTCGGAGACTTGGAGTTGCTACAAAGGCGGCGAGCATCATTGCGGAGTCTGCGGAACATGCCGCGAACGCAAAGAAGCTTTAGCACAAGCCGGGATTGAGGACACAACAGTCTATGAGAATTAAAAATTAAAAATTAAAAATTAAGAATGTACTACGTAGAGAAGAGAATAGAGATTTCTGCGGCGCATAATCTGATGCTTTCGTATGAGAGCAAATGTGAGAACCTGCATGGTCATAACTGGATCATCGTCGTGTATTGCAAAGCCAAAGAGCTGAACCAGGATGGTATGGTCACCGATTTTACGCATATCAAGAAAGTGGTCAAGGACACTTTTGACCATAAGTATATCAACGAAATACTCGACGTCAACCCCTCGGCGGAGAACATCGCCAAATGGATCTGCGACCATGTGGAGAACTGCTACAAAGTGAGCGTTCAGGAGAGCGAAGGAAACGTTGCTATCTATGAGCGCGATTGAATGATTTGAAGATTTGAAGATTTGAGTTATCGCGTTAACGAAATATTTTATACGCTTCAAGGGGAAGGAGCACATAGCGGCATCCCTGCGGTGTTTGTGCGATTCAGCGGCTGTAACCTGAAGTGCCCTTGGTGTGATACCGATTTTACGGACTACAATGAGATGACGGCGGAGGAGATCGTAGCAGAAGTGGTGGAACTGTACGACATTCCCAATGAGCGGCATAAGATGTGCGTGCTGACAGGAGGTGAACCGTCCCTGCAGGTGGACAAACCGCTCATCGACGCTCTGCACGAGGCAGGTTTCTATATTGGTATAGAGACCAACGGCACACGTCCGCTTCCTGAAGGCATCAATTGGGTTACTTGTTCGCCCAAAGAGGGTACGAAATTGGCTCTGCGCAAGGCGAACGAGGTCAAAGTGGTGTTCACGGGTACGTATGATCCGGAGGTTTGGCGCGAACAGATAGAGGCGGAACACTGGTTGCTTCAACCGCTTCGTTTCACGGGAGATTGGCTCATCGAGAACGTCGATGCCGGCGAAGATGACCGCAACGATAATCTCGATGACACCGTCCGGTACATCCTCTCTCATCCCTTCTGGCGCCTAAGTGTCCAGTTACACAAAATAGTCGGACTTCGATAGCCCGACTATTTCTTTTCTTTCAACTTTCAACTTTCAACTTTATTTCACCGCCTTGAAGCTCATGTCAAGGCTCTTGTAGCTATGGGTAAGCGCACCGACGGAGACGTAATCCACGCCTTGCTCAGCGTACGAACGGATGGTGTCGATGGTGATGCCGCCGGATGACTCGATCTCCATATGACGACCTGCCGTTTTCTCCCATTGACGGATGAGAAGGACGGCTTCGCGTGTCTTCTCCGGCGTGAAGTTATCAAGCATGATGCGGTCGGGGATATTGGTCGAAAGAGCTTCGTTGATCTCTTCGAAATTACGCACCTCAATCTCGATCTTGAGGGCTTTGCCCTTCTCCTTACAATAATCGCGTGCACGCGTGAGGGCATTGGTGATGCCTCCTGCGAAATCCACATGGTTGTCCTTGAGCAGGATCATGTCGAAGAGTCCGATTCGATGGTTCATACCGCCTCCGAGTACTACAGCCTCTTTCTCCAAATAGCGCAGACCCGGCGTCGTCTTACGGGTGTCGAGCACGTGGCAACCGGTGTCCTCGATGAGGGATTGATACTTATGCGCTGTGGTCGCTACGCCGGACATACGTTGCATGATATTGAGCATCGTACGCTCGATTTGCAGGAGACTCAGCTCTTTGCCATAGACCTTGAAAGCCACGTCTCCGGGTTTCACATGATCGCCGTCATGCAGGAACTGCTCCACACGGCACTCCGGATCGAAATAAGCGATGATCTCTTTCGCCACCTCGACCCCGGCTAACACGCCTGTATCTTTGATGATCAACTGCTGGCAACCCATTTGGGTCGGAGGAATACAACTGAGCGAGGTGTGATCACCATCACGGATGTCCTCTTCAAACCAGATAGCAATAAGCTTACGAAGTTCTTGTTTTTCCATAATCTGTAAAATTTATGCTGCAAAATTACTCTTTTTTTTGCACATATGCAAATTTTTTTGTACTTTTGCAGCGTGAAAAAGATATTTTGTATATTTTTCTTACTTTGCACCCTTGTTTCCATGGGAAATAACGTCATCTATAAATTCCATTGGACAGGCGAGGACTACGAAGCCTATTACACAGATGAAGATTCATTTATTTATGATTGGATCAACGAGTGACGCTCGTCTCCAATCCCTCATCGACGAATACCGTCAACGGCTCAAACACTATGTGCCGTTTGAGTTGGTAGTGATACCGGATGTCAAGAATGCCAAATCGCTCAGTCAAGAGCAGCTGAAGACAGCGGAAGGCGAAGCCCTTTTGGCGCGTCTCACCCCTTCGATGGATGTCATTCTCTTGGACGAACACGGGCGTGAGTTCCGGTCTATGGACTTTGCTGATTATCTGCAAAAGAAGATGTCTTCCGGCAAAGACCTTGCTCTCGTCATCGGCGGTGCTTTTGGTTTCAGTCCGGCTGTCTATTCCCGTGCAAACGGCAAACTGTCTCTTAGCCAGATGACGTTCTCCCACCAGATGATTCGTCTCATGGCAATCGAACAGATCTACCGTGCTATGACCATTCTCCGTAACGAACCATACCACCATGAATAAAAAAGCCCCTTCCTTTTAGGGAAGGGGTTTGGGGTTAGGCTTTTTTACCTCACTCTCAGTTTCTGTCCGATCTGGAGCACTTTGGTCTCCTTGATACCGTTCAGACGACAGAGCGCTTTGACGGATGTGCCGTATTTCTTGGCAATACCGGAGAGGGTGTCGCCGCTTCTGACCTTATGGTACTTCATCGCAGCAGCTGCTGCACGAGCCTGCTTCATCGCCTTGATGCCGATGACGTGCTCGTCTTTGTTGCGCAACTCACCCGATGCGAAGTTGATGACATGCTCGGGGTTGATGGCTTCGCCTAAGTATCGCAGCTCGAAGTGCAGATGGCTACCGGTCGAACGACCTGTGTTACCGCCCAGACCTAAGACATAACCTGCCTTAACCGGCTCATATTCATCCACTAACGGACGGCTGAGGTGACCATAGACGGTCTCCAAACCGTTGTGGTGACGCACCACTACGAAATAACCATAACCTCTCGGGTCCCAGCCCACGATACGTACCTGACCGTCCCAAGCACAGCGGATCGAATCGCCCACTTGCACTTTGATGTCCGTTCCTTTGTGCATTCGGTTACGACGCCATCCGTACGGGCTGGTTACGTAACCCGGAGCCGGCAGACGGAAACCTGCCATCGGAATATGCACATCATCTTTGAGACTATCGAACATCGTGCCATACGGGTTCACACGTTCGTCCGTCCAGATGAAACGGTAGATGCTGTCCGCAGGGTGATGGTTGATCAGCATGGTGTCCAGCATGAACTGCGGAGCAATCTTATAGACCACATCGCCTTCTTTGGTACGCACCACGATCTTCTGCGGCAGAAGATCCAACTCGCAGCCTAAGATCAGCGTGTCATGCGAAAAGAGACCTGCCAGACATTCCGGTAACTGATTAGCCCTGATGTCTATATCGTCCAGTTCTTCCAACTCATCGCCTTCGCTGTCAACGGCTGCGCTGTCCAAGGGAGTATTCGTTACCGCAGGCACATCCTGCGCAAAAGCAAAACCGATGGCTAACAGCCAGCAGCCGACCGTCAATAGAGCCTTTCTCATTCTGCGCCCTCCTCTGTTAAAGTCGCAACAGGCTCAACAGACTCCACTTCTTCCACTACGGGCTTTTCCGGTTCAAGGACAGCCTCTACTTCTGCTTTGTTTACCTTCTCACGATTCATATAACGATAGATGCCGTAACCGCCCAGACCTAAAATAGCCGCAAGGCTGAAATACAGCATCACAATCACCCAAGGCGTCAGATGATGTCTCTTCACTTTCACGATCGGGAACGCTACCTGCTCGGTCAGCGTACGACCGAAGATGACGGAGATGATCGCATCGGAGTTGACTGCCCAGCCGTTCGCATTGAGCACCGGAGCTAAGTTACGACGACGCAACTTAAGCCAAGCCATGATCATACTCGGACCGCTGATAACCAGTAAGATACATACAAAGATAAGCATATACTGCCACCACGTAAATCCTTTCATACCGTGTGCTACGCTCACCAAAGCCGAGCCGATCATACCTAAAGCCATACCGATGGCAGCGAAGATACCGGCGAACTTAGCGATGTCGAATGCAGGTTTCTTCTCTGCGTTCGGATCAGTTGCTGCGTCGGCTTTAGCAGTCAGATCGCCAAATGCTTTCGCGTCTTTCTCTGCCGCAGACTTATTGATCTTCTCCTGAATCCAGTTGCCGAACTTACGATACGGAGTCCAGAACGCCTGACGGATAGAGATCGGGTTATCGATGATCTTTGTCACCGTAGCATCGTAGTCGTTGCCGTCGTTGTCGTAGAAGACAGCGTTCTTACCGATGCTGAGGTTGTTCACCTCGCCTTGCGTCACCGCCGCAACAATCTGCATCGACTTGCCCAGTTTCTTGCTCTCACAGTTGCAGTACAGCAGATACATGCCGGACAGCGGAGCTTGCGCATCATGTTTCGCAGGGTCTTGTACGCGCATACATAGGCGACACGCGCGCTGATCTATAATAAGTGTACCTGCCTCAAACGAAGCAACGGTCTTCTTGTCATTGTCGTAGAAGTCCTCCAAGGTCACGAAGTTACGCAGCAAACGGTAGAAATCGCGGTGCAACAACAGCAACTTACGAAGCGGCATGAACTCTGCTTTTGCAGCCTCCAACGCATCAGCATTCGCTTTCTCTGCTTCTGCCTTAGCTGCCTCATAATCAGCGATCTGCTTGCCCATCTCCAAGAAATCTTTCTCCTTCATGCCGGGTTTCGGAGTCTCTTCGGCGATAACTGCCAAACCCAGTTTCTGCAATTTCTCCTGCTCGAAATAAGCCGCATATTCCGCCTGTTTCTCCTTGTAAGCCGCGATCACATCCGCAGCCAAAGGTGCCTCCGGAACGGGTTTCGCATCAATCGTCACCGCATCAATCGCTGCCTGTACATCGGCAAGGCTCACTACACCGTCTTTCGCCAATTTCTCAGCAACGGTCTTGATCGCCTCTTCGGTGATGTTCCCCACTTCGAGCTCATCTTTCTGCTCGAACAAGGTCTCGGGATCTTTGAGTGCGCCGCAGAGGTACTCAGCCGTAGCGATCACCTCTTTGACACGCAGCTTACCGTCACCGTCGAGATCCATCAGACTCAGCGAATCCGAACTGATCTCCAAACCCGTGGTCGGACAGGACAATACCGTCCACATCTTCTTGTCCAACTCACCCAAATGGCGGATGTCCTCCGCCGACTGAATACGAACGCGGGTCACTCCACCCACGTTCGCAAAATTCCAATTGTACTTAGCCATAATATGCTCTTTTTTAGTCATCTACACCGCTCATCTGGTACTTGCTGTTGAACTTGAGTTCCAACTGATTGCTCAGCTCAGCTTTCCAACCCCGGTCGTCTTTGCCCCATTCTACGATTACTGCTTGCGGGAACGAAGCTTTCACTTGCTGACGAACGATCTCCGGCACCAAAGCGTCCGGAACGGCACGGAACTTACAATCCACACTGTGTAGACTACCGTCGCCTTCGAACTTGATCTCAGAACCATCGTTGAACTGCACTTTGTACTCTTTGCCGAGGAACTCGCGATCCAAGGTGCAGAAAGCGATGTTTGCTTCATCAAAATACTGCTTCACGGTGTTTTGAGCTGCTACCGGCAGCTGAGCGAAGGTTACCAACTGATCGTCTGCGCATGCACTCAGGCTGCAAACGAATGCCATCAAGGCTACCATAAATGAGTTTTTCATATGCTTAAAATTTACTCGTTTATATTCGTAGTATGCAATTTCGCTGCAAAATTACTACTTTTTTATCAAATATGCAAATATTATGCCGAAAAATTTGCGTATTCCGAAAAAAAGTCGTACCTTTGCACGCTTTTTTCGCGCGCCGCTATCAAAGAGTGACGGCTAAAAGGCTAAAAATACTAACTTTTAACGAGATTTCGGTTGTTCGTCATTACGTCATTACGTAAATACGTAATTACGAAAATTGGATCTCACAAATTTTTTCTCATGGCAGAAAATCTTTCTCTCCAGAACTTCGACTGGGATGCCTATGAAGCACAAAAGCAAGGCAAACAAAACGAAGCAGAAATTCAAAAGTACAACGAGACCCTGAATGCTATCAAGGACAATGAGGTAGTTGAGGGTACCGTTATTTCCATCAACAAACGCGAGGTAGTTGTTAACGTTGGTTACAAGTCGGACGGTATCGTTCCGGCGGCTGAGTTCCGTTACAACCCTGAGCTCAAAGTGGGCGACAAAGTAGAGGTGTTCATTCAGTCCCAGGAGGACAAGAAGGGTCAGCTCGTACTCTCGCACAAAGAGGCTCGTACTGCTCGCGCTTGGGACCGCGTTAACGAGGCTTACAACGCTGGTGAGATCGTTACCGGTTACATCAAATGGCGTTCGAAAGGCGGCATGATCGTGGACGTTCTCGGTATGGAAGCATTCCTTCCGGGTAGCCAGATCGACGTGAAGCCGGTTCGCGACTACGATATTCTCGTAGGCAAAACCATGGAGTTCAAGATCGTTAAACTCAATCCTGAGTTCCGTAACGTCGTTGTTTCTCACAAAGCACTTATCGAGGCTGAACTCGAGGCTCAAAAGGCTGAGATCGTTGGCAAGCTCGAGAAGGGTCAGGTACTCGAAGGTACCGTTAAGAACATCACCAACTATGGCGTATTCATCGACCTCGGTGGTGTGGACGGTCTCATTCATATTACCGACCTCTCTTGGGGCCGCGTAAATGATCCGCACGAGCTCCTGCAACTCGACCAGAAGATCAACGTCGTTATCCTTGACTTCGATGAGGATAAGAAACGTATCGCTCTCGGTCTCAAGCAGTTGACTCCGCACCCGTGGGATGCGCTTGATCCGAACCTCAAGGTAGGCGACAAGGTTCACGGTAAGGTTGTTGTGATGGCTGATTACGGCGCATTCGTGGAGATCGCAGAAGGCGTTGAGGGTCTCGTTCACGTATCCGAGCTGTCTTGGAGCCAGCACCTCCGTTCCGCTAATGACTTCCTGAAAGTCGGCGACGAGGTAGATGCTGTCATCCTCACTCTCGACCGCGCTGAGCGTAAGATGTCTCTCGGTATCAAGCAGCTCAAGGCTGATCCGTGGGCTAACGTGGAGACCAAGTACGCTGTGGG
>JAFXWI010000044.1 GCA_017542915.1 Paludibacteraceae bacterium | reverse complement strand
GGATCATGCGCGCACGCTTATACGCACGCAAAAAGGGCAGCGCTCACAAACCGTGAGCACCGCCCTTAGCGTTGCTATCATTACCCGTCAGCCCTACATTATGAAGGCTTTCTCCGTTGTTGCTCCCACATACGACATTTTGGGTATGGGGGGGTAAAATTGAACATTCGATTTACAATCATACCATTTTGGAGGGTATTTCTACACACACCCTTCCAAATTCGCTGCAAAATTACAACAAAAGTTTGATATATGCAAATTTTTTGCAAAAAAAAAGAGATTTTTTTTAAAAAATCCATAATATTTGCGGCTCAGTAGTGCCTATTACAAAGAACAAAAACATATAAAACCCTTTTAAAGGCTTTTGCGCTTCGCGCTTTGTGTACTTTGTGGCTAAAAACTCCTCGCAAACAAGCTTCCTCGCGCGAACTATCCTTAGTAATCGCCACAAAACTTTGTTTTATGGGTAGTTACTCGGATGTTCTCGCTCTCCCCACAAATTAAAATTTGCGGGGACCCCAAAGGGACTCTCTGCACTTTTACGATTAAAAGCCTTCAAAAGCGCGCCAAGTGGGCACAAAAAAAATTTTTGTCGATAGTCGATGGTCGATGGTCGTTAGTCAAACAAGAAAAATCGCCCAAAAGAGCGATTTTTCGTTTTTTCAATTCACAATGTACAATTCACAATTCACAAGGCGTCCTATAGGGTTTTGTACAAACTGATAAGTCCGTACGTATTCTTTTAGTCCGTACCAAACTCGGTAAGCCCTTTGTAATTTGTGACTTGATAATTGATATTTGTTCCTTCGTACATCACTTCACGAGGGTGCCTTGTACGTTGTACATTTGACCGTTGTGGAGGATGTAGAGTTGACCGTCGATGAGGAGTTTGACAGCCTCACCCCTGCCCTCCCCTGAAGGGAAGGGAGTTTGATCGATGCCTTGGAGCTCCGGAGCGATGTAGTCCGGATCTTCGTCCCACATACCCTTATGGTCACGAACGGACGAACCGGCTGTGGAGTAGTTATAGGAGTTACAGAAGGTCTCCATGAACTTACCGACATAGGTCTTACCATCGGTTCCTACGAGACGGAACTGACCGGTATAGTAGCCGTAACGGTAAGCGCCTTGTGCAGCCAAGTCGTCGTCATAAGCTACGAACTGGAGGCGCACCTCGGCGTCGGTAGCCATGATACAACCGGCTTGCGTGCCGTTGGTGTTGATATAGCAGCTCTCCAAGTCGATGTTGCCACGGGTGACGTTATAGACACCGGAGATAGCGTTCTCTTGGTCCGTATAGATGAGGAAGGTCGGCATCGGCATACCTGTTCCGCCTTCTTCGCCGGTAGCGAACATCACCATCCAGCCGAACTTACCCGTCGGGAACTGAGCGGTGTATTGATCGAGATAACCGGCATCCATACCCCATACGTTCATGACCTCAGCGTCCTCGGGGATGTCCGCAGCTTTGGTAGTAAACGCATTTCCTTCGATCGCATTGGAAGCCTCGAAATAGTTATCGTTCTCGCCGATGTTGAAAGCCTGTACGGTCCACGTCCACGTACCGTCTTTGGGCATAGTGGTCATCTTGGTGGTACCGCTGACATTGAGGGTAGCGTAGAACTCACCGTCGCAGAAGAGGGTGATGACATAACGGTCAGCACCGGTAGTGACGGTCCATGAGAAGGTCACGTTATCGCCACCGGAAACCTCGGCATGCGGGTCGGTCGGTTCGTAGGGGTTAGTACCAACGGTGAAGTTCGTAGTCACCTCAGCGCCCATGGGGTTCATGTTCTTATCAACAACCTGCACGATAGCAGTATAGGACTTGCCCTCGATGACAGTAACGGTCAGCGGGCTTGCCGGACGGTCTTTGGTAGAGAAGTTATCATAAGCTATGGTCTCACCGCTCCAAACGCGTACATAGAGTCGTTCGCCTTGACCGAACTCGGGTGCATCCCATGTGAGGATAGCAGTAGTATGGTCGTCAGCAACGGTTGCCTGCAGGTTCTCTACTCTCTTCTCCACGAGGGTGAAGGGGATAGTCGCCAAGACAGCGCCTTTGGAGTAACCGGAGTCGGTCTGGTTGAGTTCGAGCACCTGTACTTGGTACTTGCCGGGCTTGAGCGCCAAGAGGGAGGAGGTAGCTGTACCGAGGTTGATGACGCTGCTGTTCCATGCGTCACCGCGCTGCTGACCAGCTTCGTCGGCATTGAGGATCCACTTGGTGGAGCAGTAGTAATGGTTCTCATAGTCGTCATCATCGGAGAAGCCTACGCCGTCCTGATAAGCGAAACGGTCGCACTCCTCGGTGGTACAAGCGATACCTGCGATGAGGGTACCGGTAGCGTCTGCCAAACCGATAGCGAAAGCAGAGGTGTTATAGGAGTACCATGTGAACGAAGCCTCACAGTAACTGAGTGCCCAGATACCTGCATCGGGGATGTCTTCCTCAGAGGGATCGACCTCACCGGAGTGACCAATCTGAGCCACAACGAAGTTATCCATCGAGAGGGAGCAGTAGTCGCTGGTACCGCCTGCAAAACGGAAGGCTACGTACTTAGCGGTAGAAGGCAGGTCAGCCAAAGAAACGACAGCGTGTACGTAGGTGAGCGAACGATCGAGGGTCTGCAAGGAGACGAAGGTCGAAGCCTTGCCCGGGTTCGTCATATAACCTACTTCGAGGCTGCCGCACATCTCGGTAGTGAGGCTGGTCTTGTAGTCAAAAGCGACCTCAAGGGTATTGAGCGGCTCATTGAAGGTCGGCATAGCGAATACCTGTGCGCTGTTCGGTCCGCCGCCGATAGCCTGCAGGTGAGCCTGTCCGTTGACGGTAGAAGCGTTGCCTTCGTCATCGTAGGTCTTGTCTTTGACGACGCTGATCGTACCGGAGGTTACCGTCCAGCAGTCGGGAGCAGTTACGTCGAAACCGGAACCGGTCTGGTCACGGGTGAAGGTCTCGAGCCAAGGGATATTAAACGCCTCGCAAGGGGTCTTGAAAGCCGTTTTGGGAGCTAAGCTCTGAGCATCCTCGGAGCAGTAGGAACGAACATAGAACTCATAGTCGGTCTCCTCGTAGAGTCCGGTCAGAGTGACGGTCTTTGCGGAGATGAGCGTAGCGGAAGTCCAATCGAGCTCTTCGCCTTTCTCGACCAAGAGGTACTGATATTGGGTAGCGTCGCCTTGCCAAGAGAAAGTGACCTGATGGGCATCGAGGTCAGAGAGAACGATAGAAGAGGGGTTCTCGCAAGCCGAGCTGCCGCGGAGCGACACACCGCCGACATTATCGAGGAAGATACCATCGGTAGAGCCTGCTTGGTGAAAACCGATATAGATCGAGCTGCCTACATACCGGGACAGATCGACGGTATAGGTTCTCCACTCCGATTTCCAGAGCTGATGCGCTGCATCGCCCTTCGACTGAGAGGTGTAATAGGTGTCCAAAAGCTCGAACGAGCTGGCATCGGTACCGCCGAGCGAGACCTCGATACGGAGTTGACCGGACGAAGCATAATCGCCGATACAAGCCTGAAAGGTCAGACTCTCACCGGCAGCGGGTTTGAGTTGCGGCGTGATGAGCCAACTCTCTGTGCCCGTTACTTCCTGAATCTTGGCGCAAGTCTGTTGGAACTTAGCACCTTTCTTCCATCCATATCCGGCATAGCCGTCAATGGTCGTCCATCCTTCGGGCGGGAAAGTCTCGCCCTCAAAACCTTCATTCAGCGTCTGTGCGCTGAGACTCGTGCAGAACAAGGCTGCTACGAGGTAAGAAAAGATCTTTTTCATTGTATAAAATAGTTAAATTATCAAATTTTTCAAATTTTCAATTTAGGACCGCTGCGCTAAAGGACAATAGACTAGTCTAACTAGTCGCACTAGTCGCACTAGTCTATCTAGTCGCACTAGTCTATCTAGTCGCACTAGTCTACCGGTTGTCCCAGTACGTTAATTATATTGCCGTTACGCTCGATGTACAATATTCCGTTGCGGAGGAGCTTGGAAGCCTCTCCCCGACCTTCCCCTGAAGGGAAGGGAGTTTGGTCGATGCCGGTGGTGAGTGCCTCGATGACACGCAGGTTGCGGATAGCGAGGTCACCGTGGCTGCTTGCGCCAGCATAGCGGAGGGCGATATAGGCGTTAGCAGGAACAGTAGCCGCAGCTACGCGAGCCTCCGTCCAGCTGCCGTTACGATCGAGGGCCTGGAGAGTTTGGAAGGAAGCAGCGTCTGCTTTGTCGGTGAGGTAACCTACCTCCAACTGCGCGTAGTTAGCGCCGGTCGAGCAGCTGTACTCAAGGCTGATGACTGCGTTGGTGAGATCTGCCGAGAACGGAGGCATCACTACTACGTTGTTGCTGGATCCGTCCTTACCACCGTTCATGGTCAGTTGCTGCATAGCGGTATTGACGGTCGGTTTATAGTAACTCTCGTTCTGCGCAAAGACAACCCAGCAGGAAGAGAGTGCCTGCGTGAAGTCTGCGTAGTACGGCAGGGCGTCGATAGACGAGCAGTTGGTAGTGAAGGTTATCTCATCGCTCCAATCGCTCAGTTCGTCGCCGCAGTTCGCCTGCACGCGTACCTTATAAGACGCGCCTTGTGCGAGAGAGGTCAGTTCGAACGGTTTAGCCGTTACGGCTGCGTCGGTCCAATCAGCTGCCGAAGCGAGTTTGTACTGGAGGTTCCAAGCGGTAGCTTCGCTCGTCCAATCAATCGAAGCTGCGCCTACAGCCGGAGTAGCCGTCAGGTCAGTCGGTTTAGCGCAGATCGGGGTCTTGCGGAGCAGCACACTGCTGATCGAACCCGAAGCATACGCGCTGGTAGCGGTATAGCGGATAGCGATGTATTTAGCTGCCGAAGCTTCGTTCTGGAGGTTCAGTTCTACACCGGTCGTCGGCTGCGAAGCGAACGCATGGAAGGTACCGTTCGGTTCATCGAGATAACCAAACTCAAGGCTTGCAGTTGTCGAGAAACCAAAGGTAACGGACAGTTTGTTCAGTTCGATATCGTATGCCGGAAGAACCGCCATTTGCTCGGCGTCTCCGTAGAAATAGATCTTGTTGTTTGCGATACCGGAGTTCTCACCCACGAAGTCGATCTCCCAGCAGTCGGGAACAGCGGTAAAGGCGGTGATATTCAGCGGCAGTTCCGTAGCTGCTTTGAGGTCACACCAAGTGGTGAACGATGTAGTAACATAGTCACTACCGCATGCACTCTGAACGCGTACGTAGTAGGTAGTGCCGGCAGCAAGAGAGGTCAAGTCGTAGGTCTTGGCGTTGACATCGATAGCGTCTGCCCATGTCTCACCGTCCAGAGAGGTTTGCAGTTTGAATGCGCTCTCGGTACCTTCCCATGTGAGGGTAGCGGCGTTGGTCGAACGAGCCGTTACAGTCAAGGCTGTCGGAGCTGCGCAAACGGGAGTGAAGTGAGCCGAAGCGGTCCAAGCACTCTCGTCACCTGCGCCACAAACAGCTTTCACTTGTACCTCGTAAGGTGCATCAAGTGTCAAGCCCGTCAGCGTATAAGATGTAGTGGTGATACCGGTGATCGGCGTAATCCATCCGAGGTCTCCCTGCTGATAATGGAGCGTCCATTCGCTTGCCAAGTCATCGTCCCAAGTAACAACTGCGTCCTCGGAAGTAGCCACTGCTTGCAGGTTCGTCGGAACAGCACAAGTCGGTTTGCGGGACACAACGAGGTTGTCGATGTAAGCCGAGCCATTATAATTGGATTTATTACCTATTACGCGGAAGGCGATACGTGCGTCTGCAGGAGCATCATTCGGCATAACGATCTCACCACTGGCAGCAAAAGCAGTGGTCTTGGTCAGGGTCGTTACCGTCGTATATCCGTTGGATGCATAATAGCCTACTTCCAAATCGGCATAGTTATTTGTTTCGCCTTGGTTCTTATAGTCGAAGGACAGCTTCAGGTTCTTTGTCTCTTCGTTAAAGAGAGGCAGTTTTACAATATCGGAATGCGTTCCATATACATAGATCTGCAAGCCAAACGAGCCATCTTTAGCAGCCTCTGCATTCACCTGCATATACGCACTCGACGTGAGTGAAGAGATATCGTCCCAGCAAGCAGGAGCTTGATTAGCGGTTAGAGCCTCGAAGTTCTCCGTCCAAGCGGTCTCTTTGGTAACGGTCTTAGCCTCACAATCGGTCTTGAAGGGCGTATCTAATTCGATCCATTCGCTCTCGTTGTTCTCGCCGCAGATAGCTTTTACGCGAACGGTGTATTCGGTCTCGTTAGGGGTCAAGCCCTCCAAAGCAAACGGAGAAGCGATCGTGCCTGTTGCAGCCGTCCATTGTTCATCGGAAGTCTTCTTGTACTCCAAAGCGAAGGCAGCAGCCTCCGAAGTCCAAGAGACAGAAGCGGAGTTGGTGGTAATATCGGTTACGGTCAATGCCGTCGGAGCTGCACAAGAAGGAGTCTCTTCAATGCGGAAATTATCGATGTAGAGATAGTATTGATTATTCGATTTGCACTGTATGGCGATGTATTTCACACCGGCAGGTAAAGTTTTTTTATAGGGATCTCCATAACTTGTACTCGTAACATCCACATCTTCAAGCCATGTGAACGATGCCACATCACTTGTAGTAGTAGAATAACCCAAAGCGAATGTTTCCGGATAAGTAGTACTATGTGCTCTATAATCAAATTTCACATCCACAGTACTGCTCAAAGCGACGAACTCCGGGGAAATGAGATATTGACCAGGGTCACCCCAACGGAATCTAAACGCACCGCTATAAAGTCCCGTATTGAAATTGCAATTATAGGTTGTCCAGCAACCCAAATCACTGAAATCCCAAGTAAACGGAATAGTCACAGCACCACAAGCCGTTTGGAAGCTTGCTTTGACTGCGGTACTTTGTGTAGTTGAGTTGTAGTACGAACGAACATAGACATCGTAGTTGGTAGATGGATTCAAGCCGGTAAGGGTTGCGGTGGTTGCACCTTCTACCAAAGTCGGCGAAGTCCAATCCTGAGCAGCTCCGCTTGCAACGACGATGTATTGGTAGTCTGTAATTCCGCTTGCCGCCGTCCATGAGAGAGTAGCTCCATCAGCCGAAATGTCGGACACTACGGGAGCCGTCGGAGCAGGACAAGTAGGGGTAAAGGTGCTCTTTGCGCTTGCGCTTTGTTCTCCCTCGCCTGCACCGCAGTACGAACGAACATGGAAATCGTAGGCAGTACCGGCGGTCAAACCGGTAATGGTTGTGGTGCGTACATTCTCATCCAAGGTATTCCATTCTGTCACCTCGGCACCGGAAGCCACACAAGCCCACTGATAAGTGGTCTCGTCGGTATTCTGCTCCCAAGTAAAGGTTGCCCCTTCCGGAGTGTCGTCACTCTTGGTCAAGTTCTTCGGTTTAGCACAAGAAGTGGCAGGTTCATCAGTTGCGATGGTGACTCCTGCTACATCATCAATAAATATATTGGAAGCACCATATGCATCTACTGCATGGAAAGCAATATAAATTTCTTGCCCTTCATAAGAACTCAAGTTAATTGTCTTTTGCGTCCATGATGTCGAAAGAGGGTTCGTTTTCTTTGATCCCGTATTATATGTGATCAAAGTTGTTGTAAAACTTGACGCCTCTGCGGTCGAAGTAGAAACTTTGATGTTTAAAGCCGTATTATTGGCATTTTCATTAATTTTCACATAAAAAGTAAGACTTTCACCTGATTCAGGTTTTAATTTTGGAGTAATAAGATAATTCTCCCCAGGAAGCGAGTTGTTAACCCTAGCACTTCCATCAGAATAAGAATGTGTCGTTGCAGTATTGCGACTCCATACCGCGTTACCAGAAACATGGATATTTGTCCATCCTTCTGGAGCGAATGTTGCGCCTTCAAAACCCTCGGCAAGTTGATCTGCTTTCACTCCACTCCACGGCAAAAGAAAGAGTGCCGTCAAAAGCATAGAAATAAAGTTAAATTTTTTCATAATATATTTTTTTAATTAGTTCAATATATGCATATTGTTTTTGATGTTTTTCTTTCTAAAAACAATTTGGGCGTGCAAAGGTACGCATTTTTATCGACATACGCAAATTTAAACATGAAATTGTTTATTTTTCAGAACTATGGAACATTTATTAGGATGAAAGTGAAAGGTGAAAAGGGAAAGGAGGAAGGAGCAAAAAAAGGGTGTGCCAATAGATTTGACACACCCTCAAGCGATTTGATTATCTATGCTATTAGAACTTCATCGCTAAACCGACACCATTCTGGGAAGTTTGGATACCAAACTCCAGTGCGGTCTGACGAGCACAAGTCTGATTGTAAAGCTCGTAGGAGTTGTTACGCTTAACGGTACCTACTACGATACACGGAATAGAAGCCACGAAGAGACCCGAACCAACACCTAAGAAGATAGCACCCGGGATTCCCATACCCAAGAACAAAGACTCATCCTCATAACGGGTAGAGCTACCATATTTCGAATAGGAAGACTTAGGTCCACCTAAACCATAGCCAACACCGTAGAGCACAGCACCTGCGCCCATGAAGGTAAGACCGCTGGCAAAGAGGCCCCATCCTGACTTTCTGAGTTTTTGACCTCTCATATACTGCTCGTAAGCCTGTGTGCAGTTCTGCTGAACAAAAGCGACATACTGATCCTCGGTCATACGAACATCACCCATGATATAATTATCATCATTACGCACGATAGGCGTACCGGTAGCTTGCGGAGTACCATAAGCGGGAGCATAAGCAGGAGTAGCGCCATACGCCGGAGCAGCCTGACGAGGTTGTTGGTCAAAGACCTTTACCGTACCATTCTGATAGATGATGGTGTTGATCTCACCGGTAGTGAGAACGAAAGTAGGACCTTCCAGATTGTTAAACTCTTTGTACTTGATTTCGGAAGAGGAGACCTCCAGAATCTTAGCTTCTACACGCTTTGCGTCACGGGTAATGATGACATCCTGTGCATAAGCGCTAAACGCAGCAACAGTAGCTACAGCCAATAAGAATATTTTTTTCATGCTTTATTTTGCGGCTGTTATATCCCGTCGCCGCCTCGGGTCAAAATGAATAAAAAGAGATTGTTTTACATTTTCGGCTGCAAAATTACTACATTTTTTTGATATTACCAAATATTTTTGCACTTTTTTATCAAAAAACTTTTAATTGGTTCACAAAGGACACAAAGGAGACAAAAAATTTCATTTAATTAGTCAAAAATTATCGAAAATTGACCCAAAATTTGCATATATGCAATTTTTGTTGTAATTTTGCAGACTTTTTAGAAAATTGAAACGGATATTATACATATTAACGGTGTTGGTGGTCGGTATACTGTTAGTGGGCAGTATGCTGTTAGCGGCGTTGGCGAGCGATGAGGTGGAGACGGCTGCGGTGAATCTCGTGACAAGCGAGATCTCACGGGCAATGGGTACCAACGCGTCCGTGGGAGCGGTGGAATACCGTTTTCCTGCGCGCGTGGCTGTGCGAGACGTCTACATAGAGGATCTGCAAGGCGACACGCTGCTCTATGCCGGAGAGTTATATGTCCATTTCAGCCCGATACGGTTAGTTAGGAACGAGATTATTTTTCGTCATGTGCGCGTGCGTGACGTGTATGCGAATATATATAGCTTGCCGGACAGCACATGGAACTACAGCTTCCTCTTGCCGCTTTTGAAGAGCGACCCAAAGAAAGAGGACAATGAGATGTCAGGTCTGCTGAGCGTGCGGGATGTGCGGTTAGAGAACATCCGTTTGCGGTACGAGGACTACCGCGCGCAGATGTCACATGCGTCGATGGATCTGAATCATCTGACGAGTGAAGAGTTGGACGCACAGATCACGGATCTTGCGATGGACGTGACGAATGGTGAGACGCTGAGTGTGGAGTCGATGAAAGCGCACGTGATCCTCAACGACACGATGTTGGCGTTCCCTACTCTTTCTGCCCGTTTGCCGAGGTCGAAATTAGACATCAGCGGTATGGAAGTTCGTTTTCCGGCAGGGGACACGCTCTATCTGTCGAAATCGGCTCAGGATATTCATTTCGGTTTGGTTTTTCACGAGGCGGAGTTGGTGCCAGCGGATGTAGCGCTGTTGGTGCCGAGTCTGAGGAGGGTGAACCGCCCTGTGACGCTGAACGGTACGTTTGGCGGTACGCTTGATTCGCTCTATCTGCAAGACATAGCGGTTCGGTATAACGGCAAGACGGTGCTCGAAGGAAACGTGAGTGCGGTCGGTTTGCCGGATCTGAATAACCCGTATCTGCGGGCAGACTTGCAGAACTTCCAGACGAGTGCGCCTCAGATGCAGGATTTCCTGTCGCAGCTGAGGGGTCAGCCGATCCGTCTGCCGAAAGAGTTACACCGTTTGGGAACAATCCGGTATCGCGGTTTGGCAGAAGGTCATCTGCAAGATCTGACGCTGCACGGGGCTTTCCGTACGGCTTTGGGAACGATCACTACGGATGGTACTTTTCAAGCCGATTCGGCTTTCGAGAAGATGCAATACCAAGCCCGTGTGGTGGGTCGCCGGTTCCGTTTAGGACGTATGATCGGTCAAGAGAAACTGAGTTCCGTGACGCTTGATTTCCGTTCGGGCGGAACGATCAAGAAGGGCGAGGTGCGCGGTGAGATCAACGCCAAAGTGCGTGAGTTGACGTACAACGGATACACGTATAACGACCTGCGGATCAACGGCAAATACGAGCCTAAACGCTATGAAGGTGAGTTTCATATCAACGACCCGCTGCTGATGTTAGCTTTTGACGGCGTGGTCGATCTGCATGAGATCAACCCAGAGGTCAATTTCAACCTGCGATGCGATCATTTTGATGCGAAGCCTTTGGGTATCGCGGCGCTTAATGGTGGTCTGAAGACGCGGTTTAACCTTGCGGTTGATATGAACGGTTCCGAGACTGACCGGATCAGCGGATACATGGTACTTGATTCGCTTTTCGTGGCAACGAGTCAGGATTCGATCCTCATGAAACAGCTGACGCTGATGGCTTCCGGCGAGACGGGACACTATAAGTCGTTCACGCTTCGGTCGGATTATCTGATGGCGCAAGCGGACGGTATTTTCCGATACAAAGACATCCCAACGGCTGTTCAGTCGATGATGCATCATTACTTGCCGTCGGCTGTAGCGGCTCCGAAGGAAGAGTGGTTACCGGTGTCGCTCTCAATGCGTGCGGACGGTCAGCGTCTGCGTGACATCCAACGTCTGTACACGGCTCCTATCACGCTGAGCGATCATCCGACGCTGACCTTGGATGCGCGGATCGAGGAAGGCGAAGAGCCGTCGTTGGAGATGCGGTTCTTTGCGCCCGGAGTGCGAGCAGGCAGTACGCCGGTACACGATATCACGATGACACTCAATACGATAGACACCCTCCGTCATAAGGGCGGTCAGGGTTCGGGTCTGGCTTTCTCCGTTTCTGCCGAAGCGATGCAGATGCAAACCGTGCTCTCGTGCTTGGCGTACCATGACTCGCTGCTGACGCATCTGACGCTTAGACAGCAGTCCGATGTGGATGAGATGTTACCGGAAGGCTGGAGAGAGTTGACGCCTCGTCAGCTACAGCGTGCGCTGAGCGACGGACTGAGTAACAGAGAGCGTAACAAAGTGCTGGTGGCAGCACAGCGAGCCGGTAACTACGGCGGCGATCTGCGATGCGTGACGCATTTTGCGCGGTACGCGGATCAGCCGTTGATAGATGTGCATTTTATGCCGAGCATGTTGTTGCTGCGCGACTCGGTCTATAGTTTGTCGGACAGCCGTCTGACGTGGTGTGCAGCGGACACAACGATACAAGTGGAGCATTTTGCTTTTGAGGGCGGCGGACAGCATCTCAGGGCGCATGGTATTGCGTCCCGTCATGCCAAAGACACCCTCGAAGTGGACTTGCAGAAGATCAATGCAGGGTACGTCGTACCGTTCCTGCTGCCGGTTCAGACGATCATGTTCCAAGGTCTGCTGACGGGTAAGGCGCAAGTGACCAACACCTTGAAAAAGCCGAATGTGGAGACGACGATCCATGTGGATTCGATGGGTCTGAACGACTGTTGGTTCGGCGATGCGGAAGTGGATCTGCATATAGACGACTCGCTGCATTTCCATGCGGATGTGGCGCGGAATGAGAAGAAATTAGTGGACTTGGACGGCAAGGCACTGTTTGACGGGACGGGTACATGGAACTTAGATATGCAAGCCAATGGTGTGCCGCTGGATTTTGTGAACCACTGGACGTCCACCGTGCTGACCGACCTGACGGGAACAGCGACCGGCAAGGTGGTTGTTGGCGGCAATAAAGGCAACACGTATGTGCTCGTTCGTGCAGCTGCGAAAGAGGCTTCGCTCACGCTGCCGTGGACAGGCGCACGATACACGATCCACGAAGACACCATCGTCATGGACTCCACGTCGATCAATTTCCCGAATATTCATCTGACCGACAAAGAGGGCAACCCCTTAGATTTGCACGGCAAGATCACCCACAACCAGTTCCGCGATTTCAATTTGGATCTGCATGTAGAGGCGCATGAAGCGATCGTCTTTGACGACGACCGTCAAGGGCAGATGTTGCGCGGTAAGGTCTATGCAAACGGCAAAGTGGATGTTACCGGCAGTGAGGAGGATATACGTGTGGAAGCGAATGCGGAGACAGCCCGTAACTCGACATTCCGGCTGAGTATCGATAATGTGTCCACGGCGTACGAGACGAACTTCATCCATTTCGTGGAGCACCCCGAGGAGCAGACCGACTCGATAGAGGAGCATGACTTGGATAACATCGACACCCCTGCGAAAGAGCTGCTGCAGAAAGCGGCGAAGCCTTCAGGCCGATGTCTGCTGCAGTTAGGGCTCGACATAAACCCGATGTTGCAGTTCCAGTTGGTTTTAGGTGAGCGTAACGGCGACATCATCCAAGCCCGAGGCAGCGGAGGTCTGCGTCTGACGTATGACACGAACACGGGTGACGTGCGGCTCTTAGGCACCTATGACATCGCCCGCGGAACACTCTCATACACCGTAGCGAACGTGATCCGTAAGGAGTTCACCATAGGTGACGGTTCGACGATCGTCTTCTCCGGTGACCCCACTAATCCGCAGCTGAACGTGACTGCCAAATACCGCGTGACGGCGAACCTCAAAGACCTGTTCGGCGAAGAGGTGGATCAGTTGGCCACCACACGAACGAACGTCCCGGTGCTGACCTGTATGCACCTGAGCGGCTTGCTCAATAACCCGACCCTCAATTTCTCATTGGAGTTCCCGATGAGCGATCAGTCGATCCAGCAACAGGTGCGTCAGGTGATCAACACGGATGAGATGCTGATGAGGCAGGTGATCTACCTGCTTGTCTTCGGACGGTTCTTCACGCCCGATTACATGGCTAACTCGCAGTACGCGACCCTCAACTCAACTTACTCGCTGCTCTCGTCCACCGTGACGAGTCAGATCAACGCATGGTTGTCCAAACTGACCAATATTTTGACGCTCGGTGTTGCTATCCGTTCGGACGGAGAAGGCGCGAACGCGAGTCAGGAATACGAGGCACAGTTCCAGCTGCAACCTGTTGACCGACTGATCATCAACGGTAACTTCGGCTACCGGTACAACGACGTCTCGAACCAGCCGTTCTTCGGCGATCTGGATGTGGAGCTGCTGCTGACCGAAGACGGACAGTGGCGACTGAAAGGATACACGCACACCGTGGACAAGTATTCTCTCCGTCAGGCGACCACGATACAAGGCGTCGGTTTCATGTGGAAGAAAGATTTTAACTGGCCTTCCACCAAACGCAAAGACAAAAAAGAACTGAAAGACAAACAAAAACAAAAATAATATGGCAAAAAAGAAATTAGTTCGTTCCGCCAACAAGGTCTTGGCGGGCGTGTGCGGCGGAATCGCCGATTATTTTGATGTTGACCCGACATTAGTGCGCGTCCTATACGCAGTGTTATCGCTCTTCAGCGCAGCCTTCCCGGGATTGCTGCTGTACATCATTTTATTGTTGCTGATCCCCGAAGCTGATCGCAACGACCACTACGAAGATGCACAAGTAGTCGAATAATGAACGGGAAAATGACCATAATTGAATTTGTGGAGCTTTATACCCACAAATTCAGCGAACACGTCTTTCTTCGTGAGAAGATCGGCGATGTTTGGACAGAGACCAGTTTCCGTGAGACCCGCGAAGCTGCGCATCGTATAGGTGCCGGAATGATGGCATTGGGTCTGCAAAAAGGCGAACGTGTAGCGTTGCTGAGCCAGGGACGCAACCTGTGGGTCACCGGCGAATTGGGTATTCTCTATGCCGGCGGTGTGAATGTGCCGCTGAGTATCAAGTTAGAGGAAGCGAGCGATCTGCTGTTCCGCGTGCAGCACTCCGACGCACGGTTTATCATGTGCTCCGAGCAGCAGTTGCCGAAGATCCGGAAGATCCTGCCCGACTGTCCGAAAGTGGAGAAAGTGATCGTCTTTGACCCCTTGGAGCAATACGGGGAGAAAGAGATCAGCATCGACGAGGTGATCGCACTGGGCGATGCGCTCTTAGCCAAAGACCCGGCATCTTTTGAGGCACGATACAAGTCCGTCGGACCGAACGACTACGCGAACATCAGTTACACGTCCGGTACAACGGCTGACCCGAAAGGTATTCTGCTGACCCACCGTAACTACACCGCGAACGTAGAGCAAGGCGCGTCGGTCATCCATTGCGATGTCGATGATGTGATGCTGATCATCCTGCCGCTTGACCACTGTTTTGCGCACGTGGCAGGTTTCTACACGATGATGAGTTACGGCGGTTCGATAGCGACCGTGCCGGTGGGCAAGACAGCCATGGCAACGCTCAAGAACATCCCTGTGGCTATCCGCGAAGTGAGACCGCATATCATGTTGTCCGTACCGGCTTTGGCTCGTAATTTCAAGAAGAGCATCGAGGCAGGGATCAAGACGAAAGGTCCGATGGTGGAGAAGCTGTACAACTTCGCCCTCCAGAACGCGATCGAGTACAACCGCGAGTATTGGAACCGAGGCGGACTGAAGAACGCTTGGCGTTACCCTCTGGTGAAACTCTTTGACAAGCTGATCTTCAAAGCCGTGAGGGAAAATTTCGGCGGCAGGATGAAGTTCTTCGTGGGCGGCGGTGCGTTACTCGACATCGCATTACAACGCTATTTCTGCGCAGTGGGAATGCCGATGTTCCAAGGCTATGGTCTGAGTGAAGCGACCCCGATCATCTGCTCCAACTCAGCCGACGGCGCTATCTTCGGTTCGTCCGGACGAATCGTCAAACCGATGGAACTGAAGATCTGCGATGCGGAAGGTAACATCGTGCCGGACGGTGAACGCGGCGAGATCGTCATTAAAGGTGAGAACGTCATGGCAGGATATTGGAAGAACCCCGAGTCAACGGCTGCTACTATCATTGACGGCTGGTTGCACACCGGCGACATGGGGTACGTCACCAAAGAGCACCCGGGTTATCTGTGGGTAGTCGGACGATTCAAATCGCTCCTCATCCGTGCCGACGGCGAGAAATACAGCCCTGAAGGGTTTGAGGATTCGCTTACCGACGGCAGTATATACGTTGATCAATGTATTCTCCATAATAACCAAGACCCCTATACGATCCTGCTGATGGTTCCTAACAAAGAGGCATTGCAGGCATGGGCGAAGTCGCAAGGCAAAGATCAGTCAAGCCGTGAAGGCAAGGAGTGTATGCTGCTCAAGATCCAAAGCGAAGTGGACTCGTACCGCCCGGGAGGAAGCCGAGACGGTATTTTCCCTGAGGCTTGGTTGCCCAGTGCGATCGCTGTCTTAGGCGAAGCTTGGACGGAACAGAACCACCTCGTTAACTCGACCATGAAAGTGGTACGAGGCAAGGTGGAGACCTATTTCCAAGACCGCATCGACTACGCTTACACGCCGGAAGGCAAAGAGCTGATGAACGAAAAGAACCTCGCGGCGCTGTAAGTTGCCAAGAGATGATAAACGAAAAGAACCTTGCTCAAATCAGCAAGGTTCTTTCCTTATATATACGCGTACGTACGCGCGTTATTTAACTACCACCGGCTCATATTTCGGTACAAGCGTCTTCTTATCTCGGGATAAACCCTCGAACGATTATTTTAGTACCACAGGCTCATGCTTTGGTACTAAAATCTTCATAACACTCCAACCGATCAGGTAAGCCACAGCGCAGATGCAGAAGATGATCATGTATCCTGCGGGTTTGCCGGTGAAGCCTGCGAACTTAAACGCCTCGCCCATTTGAGCAGCGTAGTCGAAGAGCATACCAGAACCCTTATTGATCAGGAACGAACCCACACCACCTGCCATCGCACCGATACCGGTGATTGTAGCCACAGCTGATTTCGGGAACATGTCACCAGTGGTGGAGAAGATATTGGCACTCCAGCTCTGGTGAGCAGCGCCCACAATACCGATGATGATAGCTACTGCCCAAGGACCATAGACTCCACCGAGCGGCTGAGCGAACAGCGCGAAGATCGGGAAGAACGCAAAGATCAACATAGCTCTCATACGACCAGCGTACGGCTCCATTCCTTTCTTCTCTACGAAGATCTTCGGCAGATAGCCTCCGAACAGCGAGATCACCGTGACGATCGCGTACAGCGTGAAAATCAACGCAATACCTTGCGGATCAGAAGCCTTAATACCGAACTGATCTTGGAAATAAGCCGGCGCCCAGAAGAGGAAGAACCACCAAACGCCGTCGGTCATGAACTTACCAAACGCAAACGACCAAGTCTGTTTGTGCTTGAAAGCCTCAGCGAAGCTCATCTGCTTCTCTTCCTTAGCCTCTTGCTTCGGAGCGTCTTTCTCGTCTTGGTGGATATATTCGAGCTCAGCCTCGTTCACATGAGCGGACTCCTCCGGTTTGTCATAGACAAAGATCCAGATACCGGCCCAAATGAAACCAAGCGCACCGATGATGATGAACGCCATCTCCCATCCGAGGCTCTTTGCCAACAGAGGAATAGTAGCCGGAGCAGCGAGTGCGCCCACCGACGCACCTGCGTTGAACAGGGCGGTAGCGAACGCACGGTCTTTCTTCGGGAAATACTCTGCGGTTACCTTGATAGCAGCAGGGAAGTTACCTGCTTCACCAAGACCCAAAACCAAACGGCAGAACAGGAACAAGTACACACTCACCATTGAGATGGTACTTACTATCGTTCCGGTAGCTTCCAACAGCGCTGCCTTGCTCTCCAAGCCAACAACCTGCTCGGTTACCCAGCCGCAACCGGCGTGCATAACGGCACCTAAGGACCAAACGATGATCGCCCAGAGGTAACCTTTCTTCGTGCCCATCCAGTCGATGAACTTACCGGCGAAGAGGCAGAAGATAGCGTACGCGATAGAGAACACACCGGTAATCGTTCCGTAGTCGGAGTCGGTCCAGTGGAACTCAGGCTGAATAAACTCTTTGAAGGTCAACGACAGCACCTGACGGTCCATGTAGTTAACCGTGGTGGCGAAGAAAAGCATCGCACACATGACCCAACGCCAGTTGGTCATAATATCTTTTTTACTCATAATTTTTTTCGTTATTACGTAATTACGTTATGACGTTATTACGAGTTACTTGCGGCAAGCCGCGATGATTTCAAAACACTCTTTGCACTTGTCGGTAACGTACTTCCAGTCTCCGGCTTTTACTTTGTCGCTCGGGAAGAGTTTCGATCCCATACCAACGCAGTAAACACCAGCTGCGAACCATTTCTCAAGGTTCTCTTTCTCCGGAGCTACACCACCGGTAACCATGATCTTCGACCACGGCATCGGAGCCATCAGACCCTTCACGAGGTTCGGACCAACAACGTCGCCCGGGAACACCTTCGTAAAGTCGCAACCAACTTCCTGTGCTGCACCGATCTCGCTCGGTGTCAAGCAACCCGGACAATACGTCACGCAACGACGGTTACAAACCACCGCAATATCCTTGTTGAACAACGGACCAACGACGAAGTTAGCGCCTAACTGCAAGTACAGAGCTGCGGTCGGAGCGTCCACAACGCTACCGATACCGAGTGCCAACTCCGGGCACTCTTTAGCAACCCACTTGCTCAGTTCGCCGAATACCTCGTGTGCGAAATCGCCACGGTTGGTGAACTCGAACGCACGCACGCCGCCTTCGTAGCAAGCCTTAATCACGTTCTTACAAACTTCCACGTCCTTGTGATAGAACACAGGAACCATAGGTGCAGCGGCAATCTTCGCCATCACCTGGAATTTATCAAACTTTGCCATAATTTTAAGCTTTCAGAATTCAGTATTCAGTTTTCAGATTAGCGTTGAACTCGTCCGTTAGCATTACCACCTGCAAGGCTCAGAACCTCATCCTCGCTGACGAGGTTGTAGTCGCCGTTGATGGTGTGCTTCAGAGCCGAAGCAGCTACTGCGAACTCAAGAGCTGATGCTTGGTCACCCGGATACTTGAGCATACCGTGGATCAGACCGCCGGAGAAGCTGTCACCACCACCCACGCGGTCGATGATCGGGTTGATCTCGTAACGCTTGGACTGATAGAACTCTTTACCGTTGTAGATCATCGCCTTCCAGCCGTTGAACGTAGCGCTGAAGCTCTCGCGCAGCGTCGAAACAACATACTTGAAGCCGAACTCTTTCATCATCTGCTCGAAGATGCCCTTGTAGCCCTCAGCGTTGGTCTCG
>JAFXWI010000043.1 GCA_017542915.1 Paludibacteraceae bacterium | reverse complement strand
TTTGACATTTGACATTTGAGATTTGACATTTGAGAGTTGAGAGAAGTTTATAAGTTTATAGTAGTTAGTTGTGCGGCGGTGCTGGTGAGTTGCGGAGGGAAAGGACCGCAGATACCGAGTCAGCGTAAAGGCGAGACGCCGAAAGCGGACAGTACGCAGTTGGCGCTGCTGGAACTCAATCAGCAGCTCCGTGAGAGTGCGGACGCTACGTTGCTGCACCTCGTTGAGGCACAAGGAGAACCTTATGCCCAGTACGAAATGGGCACGTGGGTGCATATGTATGATGTCGGTCGGACAGAAGAGGAGAGGATCCATGAGGGCGAGGAATGCACGGTATATATGCGCGTGAGCAGTTTGGAGGGCAAGCTCTACAGCGACACCGAACAGCGGTTCAAAGCCGGTAAATACGAGGTACCCGCAGCCATTGACGCGAACATCCGAGAATGGTATCACGGCGCAAAGATGCGACTTATTGCCCCTTGGTACGCCGCCTACGGAATAAAAGGAACGGCACAGGTGCCGCCTTACGAAAATGTAATGATTGAATTAGAGATTAAATAGATGAAAAAGATTGTATTTCTCTTATTAGCAGGCCTCGCCTTGACGATGGTAGGATGCAAATCGAACACGTATTCCAACCTTCGCAAGAAAGAGAAGAAGCTGATTAATAACTATATCAGCCGCAAAGGGCTGAATATCCTCACCGCCGAACCGGCAGAGAACTATGTTTGGGGCGAGAAGGACTACTATCAGGTGGACGGGTACGATGAGTTGTACTTCCATCTGCGTCGTCGCGGGGACAGCATCCAAGTGAAAGCGAACGATGTGATCGTGACGAGGTACAAGAAGTTCGACCTGACGGAAAATCCGGACACACTGAGTTACTGGACGACGATGGAACAGGCGCACCCCTATGAGTTCCAATACGGCAATCTGAGCAGCTGCGAAGCGGTAGGCTGGCACGAGGCGGTAAGGCTAATGAAATACTCGGACTCCGAGTGCGAGATCATCGTGCCCAGCAAACAGGGCTTTGAGGCGGATGAGATGTCCGTGACGCCCTATGTATATATATTGAAAATCAATGTAAAACCATAAATATGAGTTTAGTAAAATCTATTTCAGGAATCCGCGGCACTATCGGTGGTCGCGTAGGAGAGGGTCTGAATCCCGTAGATATAGTACGTTTCACCGCTGCTTATGCCACGCAACGCCGTGCAGCTATGCCGGAGAACAAGGTGATTGTGGTGGGTCGTGACGCTCGTCTGAGCGGTCAGATGGTCGAGCAGATCGTTTGCGGAACGCTCATGGGGATGGGCTACGACGTAGTGAATATCGGTTTGGCAAGTACGCCGACAACCGAGTTAGCCGTTACCGGCGAACACGCAGCAGGTGGTATCATCCTCACCGCAAGTCACAACCCCAAACAGTGGAACGCCCTTAAGTTGCTCAACGAGAAGGGTGAGTTCCTCAACGATGCCGAGGGTAAGGGAGTGTTGGCGTTAGCAGAGAAAGAGGATTTCAGCTTTGCGGAGGTGGATGAGTTGGGACACATGACCCAAAAGGACTACCTGCCCTACCATATAGAGCAGGTACTGAAACTGAAATTAGTAGATACCGAGGCGATCCGGAAGAAGAATTTCACGGTAGCTATCGACTGCGTGAACTCGGTAGGCGGATTAGCTATACCGGCGATCTTGAAAGCAGTAGGCGTAACGAACATCATCGAGCTGAACTGCACTCCGGATGGTCGTTTCCCCCACAATCCCGAACCGCTGCCTCAGCACCTGACCGAGATCAGCGACCTGCTCAAGAGCGGTAAGGCGGATGTCGGTTTTGTAGTGGATCCGGATGTCGATCGTTTGGCAATCATCTGCGAGAACGGAGAGATGTTCGGCGAAGAATATACCTTGGTCAGCGTAGCGGATTATATCCTGCGTCACACCCCGGGCAACACGGTCAGCAATATGTCCAGTACCCGTGCGTTGAGCGACGTGACGAGAGCTCATGGCGGCGAGTATAGTGCCAGCGCGGTAGGCGAAGTGAATGTCGTAGCGGAGATGAAACGCGTACACGCGGTTATCGGAGGTGAAGGCAACGGTGGAGTCATCTATCCGGAGTGCCACTACGGTCGCGATGCGTTGGTAGGTATTGCGCTGTTCCTCAGCCATTTGGCACATCTGAATATGAAAGTGAGCGAACTGCGTCGTACCCTGCCCGACTACTGTATCAGCAAGAACCGTATTGACCTCACGCCGGAGACGGACGTCGATGCCATCCTTGCACGCGTGAAAGAGCTCTATCGGAACGAACGCGTCAATGACCGTGACGGCGTGAAGATCGATTTTGCGGACGGATGGGTTCATCTGCGCAAATCGAACACCGAGCCGATCATCCGCGTCTATTCAGAGGCTGCAACCATGGAGCGTGCCAACGAGCTTGCACAACAAGTGATAGACGTTGTCAAGAATTAAAAATTAAAAATTAAAAATTAAGAATTAAGAATTCCGATCGTTAATGAATATAGTAGTTGTCAACGATGACGGATGGGGTACGGCAGGTATTCGTCTGTTAGCCAAGGAGATGACCAAGCTCGGTCATGTGACGGTGATTGCTCCTGAGGGTGCGCGCAGCGGTTTCGGTGCGGCAATCAGCGTCGTACCGCCTATCTACCTGCGCCGCGTAGAGGAACATGACCTGAACGGTGCAGAGGTCTATACGACCAACGGCACCCCTGCTGACTGCATCAAATTAGCGCGTGAGGTCGTCCTCAAGGACAAGCCTATTGACCTCGTCGTCTCGGGTATCAACCACGGCAGTAACGCAGCGGTCAATACCATGTATTCGGGTACGATGGGTGCGTGTCTGGTAGCGGCAGAGAAAGGTATTCCGGCAATCGGCTGGTCTATCAACGACCACGCCTTGGACGTCGATCTGCACTGGTTGCAGCCTTTCCTGACGGACGTGACGCAACATCTGTTGGAAGACGGTATTGCGCCTCGTACGTGCTTTAATATCAATGCGCCGGTAGGCGAGATAGAAGGTATCCGCTGGACGAGACAGTGCGTAGGGCATTGGGCAAACGAGTTGGTACCGCTGCAAGAGGCGTTGCCGGAAGGAGTAACGAGCGGTTGGAAATTAGCGGGTGAGTTCATCAATGACGAGCCTTCGGCTACCGACACCGATATCTGGGCAATGGAGCATCAGATGCTCTCCATTACGCCTATTACGATAGATTGGACGGACTATGGATCGCTTTGACCGATATTGGATAGGTATAGTAGCAGGGATACTGATACCGGGTATCTTCGGGTTGACGTACATCGATGTGATGAACCTCTGGTATCCGTTGCAGACCTTGCAGTTCCAAGCCGGAGGGGTATTGAGCAAACTGCTGTTGGTCAGCGTCTTTCCGGATTTGGCACTGATCTTTGTCTTTTACACCACGGACACATGGCGGCTTAGTAAAGGAATCCTCATCGGTGCCCTGCCGTATATCTTAGCGGCACTTATGGTTTCGATGTGATGATAGAAGCGGCAGTAGCCGCAGCGGGCTGAGTGCCCAAGAGAGAACGAATATGCTCGTAGGACGCGAGCATATTTTTTTTGTATGCCTCGTCGGTAAGCAAACGACCGAGTTCGGCAGCCACTTTCTCGGTCTTGAAATCATTGGCAACGCACTCACGGATGACCTCTTTGCCTGCGATGATGTTCACCAAAGTGAAATAGGGGATAGAGAACACCAGAGGGTGTGCCCAACGGATCAGACCGATGAGGGGTGAGAGCGCCAGATGATAGACGGCTACCTGCGGACAACCGATCAGAGCAGTCTCCAAGGTAGCGGTACCGGAGTTGACTACTGCTGCAGCAGCTTGCTGCACGGCAGAATAAGTGTCCCTCGTCAGCGTCTCCCCATCACGCAGGTAAGGCGCATAGAAAGCATCGTCTATTCCCGGGGCTGCACAGACCACGATACGATAGTCGGGATACTGCCTTGCCGCATCGAGCATCTTCGTCAGGCAATGACTGATCTCCGAAGGACGGGAGCCCGGGAGAATGGCAAGAAGCGATTTGTCATTTGTCATTTGACATTTGACATTTGCCATTTCTTCCGCGGTGGGATTGCCGACGTAGGTACAGGAATAGCCGTATTGGGCATAGAAAGCAGGCTCGAAGGGGAAGATACCCAATACCTCATCGCAAAGAGCGGCTATCTCGTGAATACGGCGTTTTTTCCAAGCCCACACTTTAGGCGGGATATAGTAGTAAATCTTGGTGTTGGGCAGATGGGTACGGCAGAACTTCGCTATACGGAGGTTAAAGGACGGATAGTCAATGAGGATCAGCGCGTCGGGTTTCTCATCGAGGAGTGCTTGCTGTGCAATGCGGAAGTTACGGCGGATCTGACCGAGATTAGCCAATACCGCAGCAAAGCCCATAAACGCCATTTGGCGAATATGTTGATATAAGCGGCACCCGGCATCAGCCATCTTGTCGCCGCCGAGTCCTGCGCACTGCGCCTCGGGATCAAGCCGCAGCAGCTGCTCTATGAGCGCTGCTGCGTGCAGATCTCCCGACGCTTCGCCTGCTATGAGAAAAAACCTACTCAATGTACAATGTACAATGTACAATTTACAAAGCTATTAATTATTTCTCCGGGAACATGACTACCTCGAAGACGTTGCCGGCAGAAACGAGTTGCTTGAGGGTAGCCTGAACGGTCTCAGCCGTGATGGCTTCCACTGCGGGACGATAGGCGTTGATATAATCCAAGTCATGTCCGTAGTACATCCGCAGCGCGTAACGCAGCCATGAGTTCTTCTCCAGATCCTCTTGGAAATCCTTGAGCATCGACTCTTTCTCTTTCTGCAAGTCGTTCGCTAACGGACCGTTCGCAATGATGGTATCTATCTCCTCGTGGATGATTTGCATGAGGCGCTCCTGTTTGAGCGGGTCGGTGTCAAACTGCATGAGGAGCACTGCCTTCTGAGACGGAACCATCGACGCGTAGCCGTAGGTACCTACTCCGTACGAACCACCTTCACGCTCACGGATAGACTCCAGATAGCGGGTCGAGAGGATGCGTCCGATCATCTCCATATTGAGCTCGGTAGCCATGGAGAACGGCATGTCGTACGAGGTATATTGGATGCGGTTGGAAGCCGTAGTGGTCTCCATCTTACGGCTGAAATAGTTCTTCTGTTTGCCCGGAGCCACCTGAATATGATGATCCACTACCTGCTCACGGGTCTTCTTGGTCTTCAGACCGCCGAGCCACTGACAGATCAGATCTTTGACCTTCGGGTCAGCGGGGTTGATGTTACCGACGAAGGTGAAGGTGAAGTCCGCAGGGTTTGCAAAACGCTCTTTGTACACCTCGAGGGCTTTGTCCAGCGACACGCGCTCAAGCGTCTCCATCGTCATGAGGATCGTACGCTCCGAGTGATTCGTGGACATCATCTGTACGGAGTCAGAGAACGTGATCTTCGGGTTCTTATCGCGGTTAGCGAGTTGACTGCGAAGAACGTTAAGCGTGGTCTGATAAGCCTCCTCGTCACGACGCGGAGCGGTGAAATAGAGATACATGAGTTGGAGCATCGTCTCAAAATCCTTGACGGAAGACGAGCCGGTCAAGCGCTCTAAGTACTCGTCGATCTCCGGCGAAACGGAGACAGTCTTACCCGAGAGAGCTTTTACCAATTGGGTAGCGTTGAAAGAGCCTATACCGGACATCTCCACGATCATCGTAGCCAACTCAGCCGAAGGCAGATCTTCGGTCTTCACGAGCGACAATCCACCGTTCGAGAAAGCCTGCATAAGGATCTCGTCTGCCTTGAAATCAGTCTGTTTGAAGACCACCTTGATACCATTGGAGAGCGTCCATTCGACGGTGCCGATGGTGGTGTTCTCGCGGAAGTTCTTGATCTTACCCTTACGCGGTGCTTTCTTCACGAGCTCGGTATCCACCTGCTCCTCCTGCGGTGCCTCGATAGCCAACTCGCTCTGAGCAGAGAGAGCGGCTAAGATCGTTGCCTCAGACGGGATGTTGACACCCTCTTTCTCGGGACCGGAGACAGCTACGGTCGGGTTCGCATGAATGAGCGCTTTCGCTACGCTATTGACAGCATCCAGCGATACCAGCGGAAGGGTAGCTTGCACGAAATCGTGCTCCCATTCGATACCCGGCATCGACTCGCCGTTCTCGAAATGACGGATACATTCGCGAGCGAGGGTAATGTTCTTCTGGGTGTTACGCTCGTTGTAAGCTTTCTCCATCGCGTTGAGTTTGTCGTTCTTGGCACGCTCCAACTCCGCGTTGGTGAAGCCGTAACGGTGCATCTTCTCCAGTTGGAAGATCAGGTCGTTGAGGGCATCGGTCTCACGTCCCTCTTTGGGCACAAAGATCACCTCAAAAGCGTCCATCTTCTTCGCTGTCTCGCCGTAGTACGCCAGAGCTCCGGCGAAAGAAGCATCGGGGTTGAGAGCCAGTTCCGAGAAACGGTTATTGAGCATTTCGCACACCAAGTCACGCATTCCGTTGAGCATATACTCCTGTGCGGTACCTTGCAGCATCTCGGGCAGCTGGTCGAACTTATACTCGAACGTGATACGGCTACCTTCGGCTTCGGGATCGGTGACGATAGCAACGAGCGGTTTGTCGTTATGGTTGACGGTGTAGATCGGACGCTCTCCGTAGTTAGCGCGACGAGGTACATCTGCCCAAAGGGCTCGTATCTTCGCTTCAATACTGTCCACGTTGATGTCACCGACTACGATGATCGCTTGGTTATCGGGACCGTACCATTTATGGTAGTAGTCACGGAGCGCTTGGTACTCGAAGTTATTGATGACGGCGGTGTCGCCGATGACATCGCGTTTGGCGTACTGCGTACCCGGGTACATGAGCTCGTTCAGTTTCTTCCATATACGTCTGCGTGCGGTACGTCCGGTACGCCACTCCTCGAGGATCACGCCACGCTCGGCATCGATCTCCTCGTCCAGAAGGAGCAGACCGCAACTCCAGTCATGCATGACCAACAACGCACTATCGACGATACCGGCACGGTAGGTCGGCACGTCCGAGAGACGATAGACGGTCTCGTCGATGGAGGTATAAGCGTTGATGTTTCCACCGAAGTTCACACCCACGGACTCGAAATAATTGATGATTCCTTTGCCCGGGAAATGCTGGGTACCATTGAACGCCATGTGCTCCAAGAAGTGCGCCAAACCGTTCTGATGATCCTCCTCGAGGATGGCACCCACGGCCTGTGCGATGTGGAACTCAGCACGTTGTTTCGGTTGCTCGTTATGACGGATGTAATAAGTCAATCCGTTGTCCAACTTGCCGTAACGAACTTGCGGGTCGATCGGCAGTTTCTCCGGCGCCTCTTGCGCCGCAAGGCTCATTGCTACGAATAGCAGCAAGGAGTTAAGCAGTAGTTTCTTCATTGTTATTTTCGTTCTTTTGACTTTCGACTTTTTTCTTTCGACTAACTCTTTTCTTGGGTTTCTGAGCTTCTGCGAGGGCTGCGTTGACCTCCAGCAGCTCGTCTCCACGGCTCTTCCACGGACGCGGACCGAGGATACGCTCTACGTCTTCGGAGGTGATCACCTCGCGGTCGATGAGCAGCTGTGCCAACTGATGGTGACCCTCTTCGTAGTCGGTCAGGATCTTCTTGGCACGAGCCATCTGGTCAGCGATGATACGCTTCGTCTCCTCGTCAATCAAGGTCGCGGTGTCTTCCGAATAAGGCTTGGTGAAGCCGTAGTCGTAGCGACCGGTGGAGTCATAGAAACTGATGTCCTTCAGTTTATCGCTCATTCCGTAGTAAGCCACCATGGCGTACGCCTGTTTGGTAGCACGCTCAAGGTCGTTGAGGGCACCGGTGGAGGTCTGGTTCAGGAACAGCTGCTCGGCAGCACGTCCGCCCAAGAGCGAACAGAGCTCGTCGAGGATATGATCCTCGTTGGTCAACTGCCGCTCTTCCGGCAGATACCACGCAGCGCCTAAAGCCATTCCACGCGGCACGATCGTCACTTTGACCAAGGGGTTTGCCCAACGGAGCATCCAGCTGATGGTCGCGTGTCCGGCTTCGTGGTAAGCGATCGACCGTTTCTCATCGTCGGTCATGATCTTGTTCTTACGTTCCAAACCGCCGACGATACGATCCACAGCGTCCATGAAATCCTGCTTGCCTATTTTCTTACGTTCCCCACGTGCCGCTATCAGCGCTGCCTCGTTGCACACGTTTGCGATGTCGGCACCCGAGAAACCCGGGGTCTGCTTGCTCAGGAAATCGATATCCACCGTATCATCGAGTTTGAGCGGACGGAGGTGTACTTGGAAGATCTCCTTACGTTCCTGCAGGTCGGGCAGCTCCACATGGATCTGACGGTCAAAACGTCCGGCACGCAGCAGGGCAGCATCGAGCACGTCGGCACGGTTCGTAGCCGCCAAGATGATCACACCCGAGTTGGTACCGAAACCGTCCATCTCCGTCAGCAGCTGGTTGAGGGTCGATTCCCGCTCGTCGTTACCGCCGGTCATGACGTTCTTACCACGCGCACGACCGATAGCGTCTATCTCATCGATGAAGATGATTGACGGCGCTTTCGCTTTCGCCTGCGCAAAGAGATCACGCACACGGCTTGCTCCTACGCCCACGAACATCTCCACGAAATCCGAACCGCTCATCGAGAAGAACGGCACGTCGGCTTCACCGGCTACGGCTTTCGCCAAGAGGGTCTTACCCGTTCCCGGAGGACCTACCAACAGCGCGCCTTTCGGGATCTTGGCACCTATCTCCGTGTATTTCTCGGGGTTCTTGAGGAAAGCCACTATCTCCTGCACCTCCTGCTTAGCGCCATACAGACCGGCTACGTCAGCGAAGGTCACTTTGTCCTTCTTATCGCGGTCAAAAAGCTGCGCTTTCGCCTTGCCCACACCGAAGATACCACCTGCTGCACCGCCTATGCCGCGGCTCATCATCACAAAGAAGAAGATGATCAGCGCAAAAGGCAGGATATTGACCAGCAGCAGATACCAGTAGTCGTGCGACTTGTCGTATTTCACGTCGATCACCGCCAAACCGTTCGCCTTACGCGAAGCGTTGACCGTGTCGATATACTTGGCGAACTCCTCCACGGAAGGCACCTGTACCTGCAGCTGCCCGCGTGCCTGCTCACCGTCTCCCTGCGAACTGAACACTAAAGTGTACTTGGAGGGTTTGACGGTAGCTTTGAGACTGAGGTCGTCATACACGGTGATCTTATCCACCGCGTCCGCCTCGATATACGCCGTTAGTTTGGTATAACTGAGCTCCTTGCTCGCTCCGCGACGGTCGTCATTGCCAAAGAAATACATTCCCAAAAGCGCAAAGACGATCGTATAGAGGAGGATGCTACCCCATCTACGCGGACCCGAAGGCTGCTCGTTGTTATTCATTTGCGGATTGATCCGCTTCTTTCCATTTGACATAAATCAATTTACAATGTAGAATTCACAATTCACAAAGGGCTCTTAAAGTTTGGTACGGACTCTCAAGATACGTACTTTCTAAAACGTTGTTCCGAACTTTTAGGACGCTTTGTTAATTGATATTTGTTAATTGTTAATTACAGAACTTCCGGCAGTTCCGTCACCTTGCCGTCTGCCCAGAGATGCTCGATGTCGTAGAACGCACGAGGTTCACGCTGCATCACATGAACAAATATCGTGCCGTAATCCATCGCGATCCACTCAGCATTCTCCTGCCCGGCTACGGAAAGGGGGTGAACATGCGTAGTGGTACGCACAAAATCATCGATCTCATCTGCTATAGCAGCTACCTGCGTGTTACTCTGTCCCTCGCAAATGAGCATATACTCCACCGGGGCTTCTTTGATCTTGCGCAGGTCAATAGTCACAATTCGCTGACCTTTACGGTTACGGACACCCTCAATAATGGTCTCCAAAAGTTTCTTTGTACTAATCTCTTTCATATTTTTGTTTATCATTTATTCTAAATCGGGCACAAAGGTACACTTTTTTTTGCATATATGCAAATAAAAAGAGAAAAATCGCCCCAAAGAGCGATTTTTCTTCCTTCTTACATCGTACATCTGCTTTTAGCCCCGCATCGCATGCGGGTTTGTCCTTCTTGGCAGTTCCGCCGGATGCCATCCGGCTGTTTAGGGTGACGGGGTGACACCCTTTTTCTTAATTTCACACACGCGTGGGTGTATGTATTTTACGGAAAGGGTGTCACCCTGTCACCCTCTCTCCTTGATATTCCTATTGGTCGTGATTTCTTCGGTATCTCTCTCTCGTACTAACCATCCCCGCAGTTTTCTGTGATTTACCCCGTTGTGCCCTGCACGAAATTTCTTTTTTTGTCATTGTTGTTTGATTTTTAATTGTTGTTTGATGTTGATTAATTGGGTTTTTATATAGAAAGAGAGCAGCCTCGCATTCCAGCGAGACTGCTCGATTGAATGTTATATTGGGGGATATTTTGGTCGTTGGTCAAAAAAAAATCGCCCCATGGGAGGCGATTTTTTTGTGTTATAGCTGTCCGGCTTCCACCAGATTGATGACCCGTTCTGTGATACGGTCTTTGTCCGAGGCATCGTATTCCTCCTTAAGATCATTGCGAAAGAGTTTGGCGATGAACTGCCAGAAATTGGCGCTGACCTTTCCTTTGTATTGCTTGATCAGCTCATAACTCGTGCGGTCGGTCTCACGATCCATCAGTTTCATGAGCATCATCCCTTGCGATGGGTACATGTTCCGAAAATCCTTCTCGTATTTCTTGAATAGTTTCCGCTCATATGCCCGCCACCATTTGCGTCTGGCTTTATTATCCGGCAGTCTGGCAAGCTCCGCATCCGCGTACGCCATATCGGCGGTGATCATCTTGGCGTACGGCAGACATTTCTTCACGTCCCGCACCGTCCGCCAATAGAATTTCTCCTGCCGTTTGTTCTTAAACCGCATCGGCGGATAGACGTATATATCCTGCATCTGTACCATATAGAGCGTGTCACCGTCCACCACACGCATCGTATAAACATTGGCAGCGGACATAGAAATGCCCACTGCCAATAAAAAGATGATGATATAGCTAGTCCGCCTAGTCATACTAGTCCAACTAGTCAACTATATTAATAATTGAGTGCAAACACTACTCTACCGGCAGACGGTTTGCCCGTTACCATACAGGTACCCGGCTCGTTGTGATGCCCCGGCAGGTCTGCCAGAGGAATACAACGGATAGTAGCCTTGGTCTCATCTTTGATACGTTGCTCCGTCTCCGGTGTACCGTCCCAATGAGCAAGCAGGAATCCGCCCTTCTTGAGCTCCTCTTTGAACTCCTCATAGCTATTCACCTCACGGGTGTTAGCGATGCGGAAATCGAGGGCTTTCTGCAGCAGATTCTTCTGGATCTCCTCCAAGAGATTCTTCACCTTTTCCGCGATTCCATCGAGAGAAATCGTCTCTTTACTCTGCGTGTCACGACGTGCGATCTCGATCGTGCCGTTCTCCAAATCACGACCTCCCATAGCCAGGCGAACCGGCACACCTTTGAGCTCATAATCAGCGAACTTATAACCCGGCGTATATTTCTCGTCGGTATCCACTTTGACGCGTACACCAAGCGCTTTCAGCTCATCAGCTATCGGGTTCAGCTTAACCATCAGTTTGTCCAGATCCTCCTGTTTTTTGAAGATCGGCACAATAACCACCTGAATCGGAGCCAGATGCGGCGGCAGCACAAGTCCGTTATCGTCGCTGTGCGTCATGATGAGCGCACCCATCAGACGAGTCGAAACACCCCAAGAAGTAGCCCATACGTACTCGTATTTATTCTCCTTATTGAGGAACTGCACATCAAAACTCTTGGCGAAGTTCTGTCCCAAGAAGTGACTTGTACCTGCTTGCAGCGCCTTACCGTCCTGCATCATCGCTTCAATACAATAGGTATTAAGCGCGCCCGCGAAGCGCTCATTCGGGCTCTTGACACCTTTCACTACCGGAATAGCCATCACGTTCTCCGCGAAATCGGCATAGACATCGAGCATCTGACGTGCGTAATCCTCTGCCTCTTCCTTGGTAGCATGAGCCGTATGACCTTCCTGCCAAAGGAACTCAGCCGTACGCAGGAAAAGACGTGTACGCATCTCCCAACGCATGACGTTACACCACTGGTTGCAAAGGATCGGCAGGTCGCGATACGAGCTGATCCAATTCTTATAGGTGCTCCAGATGATCGTCTCCGAGGTCGGACGGATGATGAGTTCTTCCTCCAGCTTAGCCTGAGGATCTACTACCACACCCTTACCGTTCGGATCGTTCATCAGACGATGGTGAGTCACTACGGCACACTCTTTCGCAAAACCCTCCACATGCTCCGCCTCGCGGCTAAGGAAGGACTTCGGAATAAGAAGAGGGAAATAGGCGTTTTTCACACCCTGCTCTTTGAAACGGCGGTCAAGCTCCGCCTGAATAGTTTCCCAGATGGCATAGCCATAGGGTTTGATGACCATACATCCGCGTACGGCGCTCTGCTCTGCGAGGTCGGCTTTGACCACCAACTCATTGTACCACTTAGAGTAATCCTCGCTGCGAGGAGTCAGTTTCTGATAATTTGCCATTGTATAGAGAGTATAGGGCACTTCTAAAAATTCCACGTTTTTAGTCAAGCCCGTTTTGTTAATAAATTTGGCACTTTTATATTGCTTTCGGTTTTTTCTTAGCATCTTGCAGGTTTTTACTCGGTTACAATGCCCGCATTGCGCCCTCTTATAAACCAGCAATCTACTCAAGATAAAACTCGAAATCAAAATAAAGCAACTTTTAGAAGCGCCCTATATCCGTTTTCCAAAAAGGACAGCCCTCAGACTGTCCCTTTGGTCGAGAAGACGTGACTCGAACACGCGACCCCTACGTCCCGAACGTAGTGCGCTACCAACTGCGCCACTTCTCGGTCAGAAACCCCGATTATGCACTCGAAATTTCCTTGCTTCTTCCGACTATTACTTTCGTATTATCTCGAAAAAGCGTGCAAAATTACTGCTTTTTTTTGACATGTGCAAATTTTTGCGCGTTTTTTTGCAATTATTTTGCATTTTTTCGCTTAAAAGCGTTTTTTGCAGAGCGAAGTGGCTCTCCTTTGGCTATAATTTCACGAACTTCGCTTTCCGTGAGTTTCTCCACAACACAGCCCTTCGGCAACTGGTAATTACCCTCCGGCGTACGGATATAATCTCCATAACGTCCGTGCAACACCTGTACATCACCCCATTCGTGAATAGGCGTATTGGAGAGTCGCTTCTCCAAAATGAGCTGAATAGCCTCGTCCATGGTGAGTGCGAGCGGATCTTTCCCGCGCGGAATACTAATAAAGGTATTATCGTAATGTACGTACGGACCGTATTTGCCTTCACCGATAACCACCTCTTTGCCTTCATATTCGCCCAAAGTGAGCGGCAGCGCCGTTTTGAAGAGCTCCAAAGCCTCCGACAGCGTGATCGAGAAGACCGACTGACCTTTCTTCAGACTCGCAAAACGCGGTTTGTCATTCGCTGAGTCACCCAATTGTACACAAGGACCGATCTTGCTGATTTTAGCAATCACAGGCTGTCCGGAAACAGGGTCATTTCCTAATAACCGACCTGCAACTTTTCCCGATGGAATCGAAGAAAGTAAGGGTTTGAAGGTCTTGTAGAAAGTATCCACCGTCTGAACCCAATCTGCTTTTCCGACAGCTATGCGGTCGAACTGCTCCTCCTCGTGTGCCGTGAAATCATAACTGATGATTTTCGGGAAATACTCCACTAGGAAATCATTGGTAATACGTCCCAGATCCGTCGGCAATAACCGTTGGCTTTCCGCGCCGTACATCTCCGATTTGGTATGCTCCACTACCTCTCCGTTCTTGAGCGAAAGGATAGCTATGTCACGCTTCTGACCGGCTACTGAGCCGCGCTCTACATATTTGACGTGCTGAATCGTCTCGATGATGGTCGCATAGGTAGAAGGACGACCGATACCGAGTTCCTCCATACGTTTGACCAGCGTAGCCTCATTGTAACGGAAAGGCGGTTTGGCATAGGTCTGAATAGCTTCCACGCCTTGCAGCTTGAGACGCTCACGCTGCGACATAGCCGGCAGAATACGTCTCTCCTCCGCTTCCTCGTCCGTCGATTGCACATAAACGCGGGTGAAACCGTCAAAAGTGATCACTTCGCCGGTAGCAACAAACGCATATTTAGAACCATGTACAGACACCTCAATGATCGTCTTCTCGCTCTCCGCCTCAGCCATCTGGCTTGCGATAGTACGTTTCCAAATGAGCTCATACAAACGCTGCTCATCCCTGCCCTCACCTGCGTTCATGACGTTCATATAGGTCGGACGGATAGCCTCATGCGCTTCCTGCGCACCCTTTGTCTTCGTGCGGAACTGACGGGTGTGAACATATTTCTCACCATACTGCGCTGCAATCACCTCTTTGCTGGTAGCCAAAGCCAAAGTAGAGAGGTTCACCGAGTCGGTACGCATGTACGTGATCTTACCGCTTTCATAGAGCGACTGCGCCAGACGCATCGTCTTCGACACCGAGAACTTGAGCTTGCGGGCTGCTTCCTGTTGGAGCGAAGAGGTGGTGAACGGCGGTGCAGGCATATGAGTCACCGGCTTGCGCTGCACATCGCGAACGATGAACTGCGCCTTGGGCAGACTCTGTAAGAACTCCATCGCATCTTTCTTATGCGAAAAACGATGGTTCAACTCGCATCTCAACACCGATGCATCGCCCGGATTTGATCCGATGAAATCGGCAATTATTCGATAACTGGACGATGCGCGGAACGATTCAATCTCACGCTCTTTCTCCACGATCAGACGTACCGCCACCGACTGCACACGACCGGCAGAAAGACCCGTCGTCACTTTCTTCCAGAGTATCGGAGACAACTCGAATCCCACAATACGATCCAGCACACGACGTGCCTGCTGCGCGTTGACCAGATTATAGTCAATATCACGCGGATGAAGGATTGCCTCTTGGATTGCATTCTTCGTGATCTCATGGAAGACAATACGCTTGGTGTCTTTGCTATCCAAACCCAGCACCTCTTTCAGATGCCAAGCGATCGCTTCTCCCTCGCGGTCTTCATCGGAAGCTAACCAAACGGTGTCGGCTTTCTTGACCTCTTTTTGCAACTGTTCCAACAAATGCTCCTTATGGGCATCGATGACGTAATGCGGCTGATAGCCGTGCTCGAAATCAATACCCATCGAGTTCTTACCCAGCGGCTCGATGTCGCGGATGTGACCCTGACTGCTCAGAACATGGTAGTCCAGGCCTAAGAATTTCTCAATCGTCTTCGCTTTCGCAGGAGACTCAACTATTACTAAATTTTTGCTCATACGACAATATAATAAGGTGTAAACCTCGAAAAATCGCCGCAAAAGTAGTATATTTAATTTAATTATGCAAATTTTTTTTTATTTGCTTGCATATACCAAAGATATTTAGTATCTTTGCACCCGATTTTAAAAAAAATGTTGTAAAATTTTAATGAAAAGGCTTGCATGAATATTTTTTTAGTCGTATTATTAGTGCTCGCGGGCGTCGCGCTTGTGTTAGCGGAGATGTTCCTGTTGCCCGGCTTTGGAATAGCGGGCATAAGCGGAGCCGGATGTCTGGTAGCATCCGTCATTGTAGCATGGATCTGGATCGGACATGTAGCAGGTTTGATCACTTTGGGAGCCTGCGTTCTTGCAACCATCATCTCGGTGGTGGTCTTTATGCGCAGTAAGACTCTGGACAAGATGGCGCTGGATGCCAAGATCGACAGCCATGTGGAGTTAGCCAACAACCGCCTCAAGAAAAAGGAGGACACACCCCAAAAATCTGAAAATCTCAAATAACAATTACTTATGGAACCAATTACACTTCTTTTGGTCGTTCTGATTACGATCGCCGTATTTATCTTTTTGTACTATGTTCCCTTCATGCTGTGGATTAACGCAGTAGTCAGCGGGGTACATATCAGTCTGATTCAACTCTTCCTTATGCGCATCCGTAAGGTACCGCCCGCAAAGATCGTCAATTGTATGATCGAGGCGCACAAAGCCGGTTTGACGGATGTGAAGCGCGACGGTCTGGAGGCACACTACCTCGCCGGAGGTCACATCGAGCGCGTGGTACACGCTCTCGTGTCCGCATCCAAAGCAGGTATCACCCTGCCCTTCCAGATGGCTACAGCTATCGACCTTGCCGGACGCGATGTCTTCGAGGCTGTGCAGATGAGCGTTAACCCGCGTGTCATCGACACTCCGCCGGTAACGGCTGTTGCCAAAGATGGTATCCAGCTCATCGCTAAAGCGCGTGTGACGGTACGTGCGAACATCAAACAGCTCGTCGGAGGTGCCGGAGAGGATACGATCCTTGCCCGCGTTGGTGAAGGTATCGTCAGCTCCATCGGTAGCGCAGAGAGCCACAAGCAAGTACTCGAAAACCCCGATTCCATCAGCAAATTAGTGCTCTCTAAGGGTCTGGATGACGGAACAGCATTTGAGATCCTCTCTATCGACATCGCAGACATCGATGTCGGTAAGAACATCGGTGCGCAGCTCCAGATGGATCAGGCGGAAGCAGATAAGAATATTGCTCAAGCGAAAGCGGAGGAGCGTCGCTCCATGGCTATCGCATCCGAGCAGGAGATGAAAGCAAAAGCACAAGAAGCGCGTGCGAAAGTGATTGAGGCGGAGGCGCTCGTGCCGCAAGCTATGGCGGAAGCCTTCCGAAACGGCAATCTCGGCATCATGGACTACTACCGCATGCAGAACATGCAGGCAGACACAGCCATGCGAGAGAACATCGCCGGTAGCAGCGCAAGCGACAAGAAAGGAAAGAAATAATTGAAGATTGCACTCTTACAATACCCTATTCAATGGGCAGATCCGCAGACGAACTTAGGTCTGTTGGATGAACGGTTACGCGCTGTTGCCGGACAGGTGGAATTGGCGGTTATCCCCGAGATGTTCAGCACCGGTTTCTGTACCGACAGACCGGGTTTGGCGGACGAATGGTTAACCGGCCACACCTCGCAAGCCTTGCAGCACATGGCAAACGAGTACAACCTCGCTATCGTCGGTTCGATGATGGCGATGGATCATGGCAAGCTCTATAACCGCGGATTTATCTTCCGTCCAAACGACTCGCCGCAGTACTACGACAAGCATCATCTGTATGCATCCGGCGGTGAGGCGGAGTTCTTCACGCCCGGCAACGAACGCAAACTATTCGAGTTCCGGGGAGTCAAGATCCGTCTGGCAGTCTGCTACGACTTACGGTTCCCCGTTTGGCTGAGGCAGGACAAGAACAACCTGTACGACATCCTCATCTGCGTAGCCTGCTGGCCCACGATCCGCATCCAGTATTGGGATGCGCTGTTGGCGGCACGAGCAGCCGAAAACCACTGCTACGGCATCGGCGTCAACATGGTCGGCACAGACGGACTCCAACTCGATTACAACGGTCACTCCGCTGCCTATGACACTTGGCTCAAGGATCTCGCAGGATTCGACGACTACGAATCCGGCACGCGTATCGTGGACTTATCCATCGAAAAACTGCGGCATTTCCGCGAAGTCCTTCCGCAATGGAAAGAAGCGGACGAATACGAATTGATAATTGATAATTGACCATTGGATATTAATTGGCACATAAAAGAACGGACGCCGGAAGAACAAGCGGCGGCAGAACGTCTCAGTACCGAGCTGGAAATCAGTCCGGTAGCCGGATGTATTCTCGCGGATAGAGGCATCCGTACGGCTGCGGAAGCACGAGCGTATATACGTCCGTCGCTGGACAGTCTGCATGATCCTTTTCTCATGCGCGACATGGGAGTAGCGGTTGATCGTCTCTGTCAAGCCATCGATGCCCATGAGCGTATCATGGTGTACGGCGATTACGATGTAGATGGCACTACCGCAGTGGCCCTCATGTATTCGTTCCTCCGCACGCAGACCGATAATCTCATCTATTACATCCCCGATCGTTATACCGAAGGCTACGGTATTTCCACCAAAGGCATTGACACCGCGAAAGCGGAAGGTTGTACCCTCGTCATCGCCCTTGACTGCGGCATCAAAGCCGTGGATAAGATGGAGTACGCTTCCTCGCTCGGCGTAGATTTCATCATCTGCGACCACCATACACCCGGGGACATCATTCCGCGTACGACCGCGGTACTGAACATGAAACGTCCCGACTGCCTCTACCCCTACAAGGAACTGAGCGGTTGCGGTGTGGGTTTCAAGTTAGTACAGGCGTACGCACAACGACGCGGGATCAATCCGCAGGAGGTCTATCGTTTACTTCCGCTCTTGGCTATGTCTATCGCTTCGGACATCGTTCCCCTCACAGGCGAAAACCGCATCCTTGCTTTCTATGGGCTGAGAGCACTCAACGCTGCGCCTTCCGTGGGTCTGCAGGCGATCATGCAGGTAGCGGGTATCGCCGGCAAGACGGTCACCATGACCGACCTCGTCTATAAGTTCGGTCCGCGTATCAATGCCGCAGGACGCATCAAAAGCGGAGCAGAAGCCGTACGGCTCCTTATCACCGACGACGCTGAAGCCGCTTTGCGGTTCGCGCAAGACATCGATTCCTATAATCAGGACCGCCGCGATTATGACTCCAAAACGACCGACGAAGCCTTGGAGCAACTCCAAAAAGATCCGATGAATTCGAGCAAATTCACTACTGTCGTCTTCTCGCCCAATTGGCATAAAGGCGTTGTGGGAATAGCCGCAAGTCGTCTCACAGAGACCTTCTACAGACCCACAATCGTCCTTACCGCCGGAGACGATGACATCATCAGCGGAAGCGCCCGTTCGGTCAGCGATTTCGATATCTATACCGCTATCGACTCCTGTCGGGATCTGCTCACGAACTTCGGCGGACATAAGTTCGCTGCCGGTTTGAGTATGCACAAAGCAGACCTGCCTGAGTTCAAGCGCCGGTTCGAAGAATATGTCGCCACGCACATCAAACCAGAGCAGCAAGTACCAACTCTGGACATCGAAGCCGAAGTGGAACTCTCGGACATGAATTGGAAGATGTACAAGATCCTTCAGTGCCTCGAACCTTTCGGTCCCGGCAATGAGCGACCGCTCTTCCTTTGCCGCAATCTGATCAACAACCGCAACACGCGTGCCGTGAGCGAAGGCAAGCATTTACATCTCGATGTCACAGACCGTCTCGTTGCGATGGACGGTATCGCTTTCGGGCAAGGAGACAAAGCCTCGCATCTGCAAAACGGAAATGCCGTAGATATCTGCTTTTATCTCGAAGAAAACACGTTCAGAGGCCGTACAATCCTACAAATGAACGCGCAAGACATCAAATTGGTGTAAAAAATCACTTAAAATTTGCAAATGTGCGATTTTTGTTGTACCTTTGCACCCTAATTTGAATTATGGGACTATTATTATTGTTTTTATTTGGAGCGTTGGGCGTCAGTTTTCTGTGCTCAGTACTGGAATCCGTGCTGATGTCCACATCGCTTAGTTATATCAATCTGCGTGAAGAAGAGGGTTACAGACCCGCCAAACTAATGAGCAAGTACAAGGACGACACAAGCCGTCCTTTAGCTGCTATCTTATCCCTGAACACGATCGCAAACACCATCGGTGCTGCCGGCGTCGGTATGCAGGTCGTTGCGCTCGGTTACGGGAAGTGGTTCGGTCTCGTCTCAGCCCTTACCACTATTTTGATACTTTTCTTTGGTGAAATCATCCCCAAAGTCATCGGTACTACCTATTGGCGCGAGTTAATGGGTTTCACCGCACGAACGATCCGTGTACTCATCTTCCTGCTCTACCCGCTTGTTTGGCTCGTAGTACTCATCTCGCGCATGGTGCCGGACAACGAAGACGAACCGTCTGTCAGCCGCGAGGAAGTGCTCTCCATGGTTAATATGGGTGAAGAAGAAGGAGTAGTGGACGAGGATGAGAACAAGATCTTCACGAACCTCATGCGTCTGGATTCTATCCACGCCTATGACGTTATGACGCCGCGTGTGGTAGCTAAAATTGCGCCGGAGAACATGACTCTCCGTGCGTACTATGACAACGACGAATACGACCATTTCTCCCGTATTCCGCTCTATAAACCCGAGTCACCGGAGTACATCACAGGCTATGTCCTGCGTAACGATGCCTTGGAGGATCTGACGGAAGATCACTTCCGCAAGACCTTAGGAAGCATCAAACGTCCGCTCCCTGCCTTCGACCAAGATCTGACGCTCGGTACGATCTTCGACTCCATGCTCAAGCAAAAGAGCCAGATAGCACAGGTCATCGATGAATACGGTATGTTTGTCGGCATCCTGACCCTCGAAGATATTATTGAGACCATCTTCGGTCTGGAAATCATCGATGAGAACGACACGGTCATCGACATGCAGCAGTATGCCCGCGAACGATGGGAACAGAGGCAGAAAAAGTACAAGAAACTAACAGTCAATACCGACAGTCAGCCGACGGAGGTCAGACCTGCGACGTCAACCGACGGTCAAAGCCAAGGTAAGAGCATCGCCAATGAGACAGAAAAGCAACATACGGATCGAGAATAAACGGGCAAGGTTTGAATATATCATCCTCGACCGCTATACCGCCGGTATCCAATTGTTCGGCACGGAGATCAAATCAATCCGTGAGGGCAAGGCATCGCTGGTGGATAGTTGGTGTGCCTTCACGGGACACGAGCTGTACGTCAAACAGATGCATATAGCCGAGTACCGGTTTGGCTCGTATGCGAACCATGAGGCGAAGCGGGACCGTAAACTGCTGCTCACCAAACGCGAGTTGCGCAAACTGGAGAAAGCAAGCAAAGATACCGGAAAGACCATCATTCCGCTTACTTTGTTTATCAACGAAAAAGGCCTCGCCAAGATGGAAATAGCGCTCTGTACCGGTAAGCACACGTACGACAAACGTCAGTCGCTCCGTGAGGCAGACGACAAGCGAGAAATGGCGCAAATGCGCAAAGCTGCCTTGCACTAATAATTGGATCATTTAAAATCGAACATAGATTATGTCATTACAATGCGGAATAGTCGGATTGCCGAACGTCGGCAAATCAACCCTTTTCAACTGTCTTAGTAACGCGAAGGCGCAAAGCGCGAACTTCCCGTTCTGTACTATCGAACCCAACGTCGGTGTCATCACCGTGCCGGACGAGCGTCTCATCAAACTCGGTGAGATCTGTCATCCCGAACGAGGCGTCATTCCAACGACCGTGGAGATCGTCGATATAGCCGGTCTCGTCAAAGGTGCCAGCAAAGGTGAAGGACTCGGAAACAAGTTCCTTGCTAACATCCGTGAGACGGACGCCATCATCCATGTGCTCCGTTGTTTCGACGACGAGAACGTGGTACACGTGGACGGTTCTGTCAACCCCGTACGCGACAAAGAGATTATCGATGCCGAGTTGCAACTCAAAGACTTGGAGACCGTAGAGAGCCGTATTCAGAAATGTGAGAAGGCCGCTAAAGCCGGTGGAGACAAGTTCGCCAAACTGCAACTCGAAGTGCTCGTCAAATACCGCGAGGCACTCTCGCAAGGCAAGAACGCCCGCACGGTAGAACTGGAGAACAAAGACCAAGAAGCCGCAGCAAAGGATCTCTTCCTGCTCACTAATAAACCGGTAATGTATGTCTGCAACGTCGATGAGGCTTCGGCGGTGAACGGCAATGCCTATGTACAGCAAGTACGTGAAGCCGTCAAAGACGAGGACGCACAAGTGCTCGTTTTGGCAGCTAAGATCGAGAGCGAGATTGCAGAATTAGAGACGTACGAGGAGCGTCAGATGTTCCTCTCCGAATTAGGTCTGGAGGAGAGCGGTGTGAACAGACTCATCAAAGCCGCTTATGCTCTTCTCAAACTGCGTACCTTCCTCACCGCCGGTTCGGACGAAGTACGCGCATGGACATTCCGTGAGGGAATGAAAGCACCGCAATGTGCCGGTGTCATCCACACCGACTTCGAGCGTGGATTCATCCGTGCAGAGGTCATCAAATACGAGGATTTCGTGACCCTTGGAGGCGAAGCGCAATGCCGCGCTGCCGGCAAACTCGGCATCGAGGGCAAAGACTACCTCGTTCAAGACGGAGATATTATGCATTTCTTGTTTAACGTATGATAGAATCATTATTATCTTACGGTTGGTGGGTAGCCGTCATCCTCATCGTCTTGGGTTTCGTAGCGCTTGTAAAAGGCGCAGACTACCTCGTAGATGGCGCCTCAGCTATCGCTAAACGATTCGGTATCAGCGATTTAGTAATCGGTCTGACCGTAGTAGCTTTCGGCACTTCTATGCCGGAGTTTGTGGTGAACATGGTCTCGGTAGCAGAAGGAACCACAGATCTTGCAATCACCAATATTGTAGGATCAAACATCATCAACACCTTTGTTATCCTCGGTCTCACCGCACTCGTCTATCCCATTGCTTCGCAAAAACGCAGCCGCGATTTCGACATCCCCCTCTCAATCATCGCTGGTATCGTAGTCTTCGTAGCAGTGTGGGCTTCCGGTTATTTCCACCTGCCTGTTTATGGTATCAACCGCATCAGCGGCGTCTTATTACTGCTCATCTTCTGCTATTTCCTCTATAACACGTTCCGCCACGCCAAAGAGCACCCCGAGGAAGGCGCAAGTGACGAAGTACCAAATACAAAGGAGATCTCTATCCGCCGTGCGATTTGTTTGGTAATTGGCGGTCTTGTGGGATTGATAGTGGGAGGAGAACTGATTGTGAAGAGTGCCGTTGATCTGGCTACCCGAATGGGAGTAAGCGAAGCGGTTATCGGACTGACCATCGTTGCTTTGGGAACCTCCCTGCCCGAATTAGCAACATCCGTCATTGCTGCTGCCAAACATAATAGCGACATCGCGCTCGGTAACGTCTTCGGCTCGAATATCTTCAATGTCTTCTTTGTGCTCGCTACCAGCGCGGTCATCCGTCCTCTGCCTGCTTATGATGGCATCGAACTGGACGCTTGGATAGCAGCCTTGGGTAGTATTATCGTTTGGCTTGCCATCAAAGCTAACCATGACCGCAAGATCCAACGATGGGCAGGACTGTTGCTTCTCCTTGTCTATAGTGGCTATCTTACGTATCGCCTAATGGGAATTGGATAATTCTTAATTCTTAATTTTTAATTTTTAATTCATTAAAGAGCCTCCGCTCTTTATCGAAAAACCATCCCCATTTATTGAAATACAGACACATGTTTTGGATATGAATCCGGAGCATGTGTTTGTTATTATAAGAAGAACGCGCGTGTGCGTGCGTAATAGTCCACTGCGGATAATAGAGCGTCAACCAGTTGCGATGGATGCGACGGGTAAGGTCAATATCCTCCGGGTACATAAAGAAACGTTCGTCAAACAGCCCCGCTTCCACAGCCGCTTTTGTGCGGAGCATCATAAAACATCCGCTCAGATACGGTGCATTGACCGGTCGTGTGAGATCCAAGTCCCTCAGTTCGTAGCGTTTATTACGGCGCGCAATCATCCATTCCGGCAAGAACCTCCGCCCGAATACATCCAATGGTGACGGAAGCCGTTTGGCGAGGTATTGCTGCGAACCATCTGGGTTCACAACCTTCGGCATGAGTTGACCGACCAAAGGATTTATCATCATCCAATCATGCATAGCATCAATATCTTCTGCTTTGACGCGAATGTCGCTATTCATAACCAGATGCATCTCTGTCTTCTGGTACGCACTCTCCCTGAGTGCAATATTATGCGCCTTGCCGTAACCAAGGTTCGCTCCATTGAACATATACCGCAGTTTGCCTTGGACATCCTCCCTTGAGGGGAGGCTTGGAGGGGTTTCCTTTTCTTCGCTGTTATCCAACAAGTATATCTTCCGCAGGTTCTTCACCTTCAGCAACTCGGTCACAAGAGGCAAGACCTCTTCTTCCCATTTCGGATGATATAAGACGATGGATATATTAAGCACTTTTGAAATTAAAAATTCAAAATTAAAAATTCAAAATCAGGATTTGCGGAAGAACTGACGCAGTTTGCGGAGTTGCTTGCAGGCAACTGTCAGATAACCGGCTCCCACATGGTTCTTCTTAAGGACGATATAGTCTTCCTGTGTTTTAGACAAACGTGCCTTGGTGTTCTTATTGCTGGCTCCGCCGGTTTCCATACGCACAAGCACCTCTGGAATATACTGCGAGTGATAACCGCGTTGGAAGATACGAAGCATCATATCGTAGTCCGCGGAAATATGGAACCACTCATCGTATTCACCCACCTGCTGGTACACTTCCTTACGAACATACATCGTCGGATGAGGAGGCATCCATCCGTACTTCAAACTATACGGATGAAAATCATTACTCTTCCATCGGCGTATAATCTTCCCTTCATGACAATATTGCAGATCACCATAGACCACATCAATACGCTTGTCTTCGAAAGCCGCCGCTATTTGTTCGATGGAATGGGGAGAATAGAGCACATCATCGGAGTGCAGGAAACCGATAATATCGCCTGTTGACATAGCAATACCTTTGTTCAGAGCATTGTATATACCGCTGTCTTTCTCGGATTTCCAGCGTACGTTCTGATGCTTTTTCGCATAAGCTTCGATGATCTCTTTGGTACCATCTGTGGAAGCACCGTCTACGATGACGTGCTCGATATCCGGATACGTCTGACTCAGCACGCTCTCCAACGTACGCGGCAAACTCTTCGCGGAATTATACGTAATAGTTATAATAGTTATTTTCATACTATATTATTTTCCGATATACATTTTTTACTTGTTCATAGGTCTTGTCCCAACTGAAACGCTTAGCGTTCTCAAAACCTGCTTCTATAATATCTTTCACCGCGCGGGACTTCAACTCCAACACCATCTCGGACATCTCGGCAGCCATTTCTTCGCCACTTGCATGTTTTACCATCAATCCTTTACTGCCTATGATCTCCGGAATAGAAGAAGATTCTTGTGCGACGACAGGACATCCGGCTTTTTGCGCCTCAATGACAGGAATACCGAAGCCCTCGTAGTCAGATGGATAGAGCAAACACAAAGCTTCATTATAATACCTATTCAGTTGTTCTGTTGTCACATTGCAAGCGGTCACTAACTCTATTCCTGTTCTCTTAGCCACTTCTTGCGCCACCTCGTACCGCTTGTACTCGACCGAGGTATTACCCACGTACAACAAATAGCCCTTCTTCTCCACATCCGGCATCGGGTAAAAGGCATCGCTTACTCCATTATAGATGACATGAATCCGCTCTTCGGGTATCCACGGATAGAAGCGCAACAGATCCCGTTTCGTGTTTCCGCTGATACAAATAACCGCCTCGCTATGTTTCAATGCTTTTTTCTCTTCCCACAAATGAACCGCCTTGGGTAAACCTTTACGATAAAAATGATACGTCAAATCATGCACAGTAGTTACATTATGAACATTCGGATTTTGACAGATGCGGAAATAGGAAGAGTGGAAAATAGTCGGTTTCATCGGATAAAATTCCGGTACTCTATATCGTTCTAAGCAGCGTAAGGACTTAGGTACGATCATGTCTTGCGGTATCTGTATATGCTCACGTAACACATTATTCGACGGGTATTCCAGCATCTGTACCGACATTTCCGGATCAACACAAGCACGTTTTAGCATTTCCGACCATACTACGGAAATACCGCCAACTCGTTGCAACGAATAAATGATATTATCAAATGTTACTTGCATCCTCTATTTCTTTTACCCACCGAGGCATAATAGCCTCTTCGCTATATGTGTTCTGCGCATAGGTTTGCGCTTTCTTTGCTCTTAAATCAGCATCCTCGGGATGCCCAATGACATATTCAATTTGTGCTGTGAGAGCCTCTATGTCTCCATTAGGGGCGAGCCATCCTCGTTCGTCTGCCAATAACTCTGCAGGACCATGCGGGCAGTCGAAAGATACGCATGGAGTACCACACCACATGGCTTCTGCCAATACCAAGGGCAGACCCTCGTACCGCGAGGAAAGCACAAAGATCGAAGCTTCCACATATTCTTTCGCCATATTCTTCGTTCGACCTGCGAGACACACATGTTTTAACTCGAGATCTCTAATCTGCTTTCCCAACTCACTGTGCTTAGGACCCTCACCGACTATGCGTAAAGTCCATTCAGGATGTTTCTGCTCGATAACTTTCCAAGCTTGAAGCAAGAGATCAAAGCCTTTCTGCTCATGAAGTCGTCCCACCGCCAAAACACTTTTTTCTCGCGATTTCATCGGTATTTTTAGTCCATCAAGGCTACAAATATTTGGGATGACGGTCACATTCATACAACCCTCTTTTTGCCAATCCTCTTGATCTGCTTTGGTGAGCACGACAAGTCGCTTTAAAGGCTTCACTGCCCGCACTAACTGCCATGTACGAATACGACCTAATAAAGACCAAAAAAGCCCGGTATGGTTCGCTTCTAACAATTGTCGACGCTGGTTCTTTGAGAAATGTAATTCTGCTAAAGTCCTGCAGGGCAGATGACGCAAGAATGCAATCTCTTTGCCGCATAGGGAGATACATAATTTTATACCATTCTGCTGTATATACGCACGTAGAGCACGCTCGTAAGCACGCATACGAAGCATGTGTCCCCACCATTTGGCGAATAGCGGTTTATGATAGTCCGCATTAAAATCTATATCCAGATGGACTACCTTTACGCGCTGGTTCAATGGGAAATAACAATCCGGCTGTCCTTCAGGAGTCTTTTCAGTAGTCAATATCGTAAACTCATGCTTCGTGTGTACAGCCAGCCAATTGACCTTTTGAGTCAGTACACGCTCCATCCCGCCGGAATTGTACAAATGAGGAATACAATAAAGGATCTTCATTTCTGTTCCTCCTTTCTTCTAAAAAGCCCGTTCAGCCATTTTGCGATCTCGTTCTGATGACTCGTGATAGTCATCACAATGAGTAAAAGCAGAAGACTCCATGTGACAAGACGTGGGTCGAAGAGCAACGGTGCACGAGGGTAAATCAAGGCGTGACCGACTAACAGAAAATACATCAAATACCAATAGACGCTATTATAGGCACGGTAGTAACTCTCTTTCACCCAAAGGCCTATTAAAAACATCGAGAAAGCTGTACCGACAATACCGAACGATCGGTACGCTTCGCCTACCATGTTTGTTCCTGTGCCCCACGTAGCTTTCGGACCTAATAACAGATAAGAAGGCAAATCTCCGCCATGCAACATCTGTGGCGGCAAGTCGGAGTGTGAAACGATATATCCAGCAAGACCTGGGATTGGCGAACTTAGATCAAGCGACATGCCAGTGAACCATGTAGGTTCATGTGTCTGTGCCCAGCCGAAGAGCGCAAACAGGTTGACGTCGTTGATGATCAAATCCTCGTAGATATCCCAGAAGTTCTCTAATTTCGTATGCGCCAACTTGGTTTGCCATGCGCCGGGATCTAAACCTTCTTTCCGCAGTGTCATTACTAAAAACAGCAACACCGATCCTCCGGCTACCAATGTTGCTACTTGCCACCAGCGAAGGTGATAGACATACATACTGAAGCCCACAATAAGAATGAGCGCTAACGAAACGGCTAACTGGCGACTTCCGGTAGAAAGCAAAATAAGCATAAAACTAATGATGACTAACAGATAGAACCACCATTTTTGTTTAGGAAGACGGAAGATAAATATCGCCATCAAGTAGCAGCCGATGGTGAAGATATTATTGAAATAACTATAAACGCCCACATCGCGTAAGTTTTCTCCGTCGGCATACACGCTCTGTAGCGCAGCCAAACCACCTGTTGCGACATACAAAATCCATGCAACTATCGTAATACCGAAGAACCAAATATACTGGCGCATGGAGATCGTAAAGGTCGGTTCCGTGGGTTCAATCCGCCTCAGTCGCAAGAGGCGTGTAGCTCCTAACATATACCAAGCATAGGCGAAATAGGCTAACGCTGTAGCGCGTGTGACATAGTTGTCATTGAAGGAAAAAGAGAAGAACGACCAATAGATGCGTTCCGTGGGAGCATAGAAAACGGGATAAACGAAATTGACCAAAAAGAAACTCAATGCGAAGAAGAACTCAAAGCCCAGCCAGTTTTGTCGTTTATTGGTAGCAAAAAAGAGTACATTCTGCGCAACGAAAAGACCCATCAGCCACGCGCAGTAGTCGTAACTATAGGTCCACGGTGCTTTGATATAGAGCACCGTTGCCACTACGGCAAAAATAATATTGAGCAAGTATGTCAGCATTTCTCTTTAACCCGATGGATTAAATAAAACAAATAAGCGAGTCGTCCAAACTGCGGTTCTCTTCTCCATGCCTGCATTGCTCTTAGTCTGCCTTCTTGGGAAACGGTTGAGCGGTGCATCGCCTTCCAATGATAGCCGCAGATGATCCTTCTTTCTTGTTCGTTAAGGTTCAACTGAGGTGCAATGATACCGAAAATCTCATGATCCTGCACAATGTTCAGACCTTCATATTCCGCCCCACCAGACACTTTGCATGTATGTTGGCGGAAATAATTAAGGCTATCTGCCACATACGCTACCTTTCCTTGCATAGCCATTTGAATCCAGAACAAGCGATCACCACTCGCTCTGAATTGCGCCACTTGGCACATATCTATCCGCATAGCGGCTTCACGCCTGAACACGACCGATGAAGCGTTGCAAATATGGCAATAACCCAACAGAAACTGCCTTACAAACAAGTTGCCTTCCATCGAAAAGTCTCGATTCCATCGGGGATCTTTGGCGCGTGGAATAGGGTTTCCTTTACTATCAATCCACTGACTATGACAAAACGCCAGCACAACTTCCTCCTTCTCTATCGCGCCCACCAACCGACTCACCAACGTCCGCTCAGCCACATCATCACTCTCCGCAATCCACACATACTCTCCCGTTGCCTCTTTCAAACCACGTTCCCATTGCTTAAAGGTATTTCCGGAATTGTGCTCATTCACAATAATCTTCTTTACCTTAGGATGTCCCTCATATGCTCGCAATACCTCTACGCTGTCATCCGTCGATGCGTCATCCAAAACGATTACCTCGATATCGGGATAATCCTGACTCACTATACTCTCCATTCGCTCCTTCAGGTAAGGCGAATGGTTGTAATTAGGCATGATAACGCTTACTTTTTTCATAACTATAACGGATATGATCTTTAATAAAGGCAAAAATGTATAACGTTTTCACTCGTTTACCGAATATACACATAAAAAGTGCGCAAAGATACAACAATTTTTTGATTTATGCAATTTTTTTTGTATAATTCAATTTTTTTATGTAATTTTGCAGCCTGAATTGAGTTTTTATGAACATAATGAGGTGTAAGTATATAGGTATAGGTACGTGGCTCCGTTTTGCGCTGGTCGTCGTGTTGTTGGCCGCCAAGGCTTTTTTATTTGACCTCATGGTAGCTTTGGACATCTATGTGTCTCCTGCGCATGCCTATTTCAAATGGGCTGCGGCTGTTATCCTTGCAGTCACAGTAATGTGGACACCCAAACGATGGCCCATATTCACTTTGCTGGGTCTTACCGACCTGTGGATAATAGCCCAGATCATTTACTACCGTGTCAACCATCTTTTTATGACTTGGCACCTCTTCGCTCTAGCAGGCAACATGGATGGATTCTGGTCCAGTATTATCCCTTATTGCGACGCTTCGCTGCTTCTCTTTCCGCTCCTGACTTGCGTAGCGGCGGTTTGTTTTCTATGGGAAGCTGTTCCTTTCCGCAGGTGGGAGACGGTCATTGCCCTCCTCCTGGGCTCAACGATAAGTCTCACCGGCTCATACATGCGCTGGCACTACCATAAGCCTTGTATCAACGGCGCTCCCTTTTCTTGGGAGTGGATCAATCCTTGCACGATTCCGCAGGCTTTCTCTGTAGATGTCAGCGAGAACGAACGCAAAGTAACTCATTATATCCACCATCGTTCGATTCTTGCATATCCTCTCTATATGACAGTGGATTGTATCCGGTACTACGCCGAAAGAAACCAGCCTGCCGAGTTGACAGAAGCAGAGCAAGCCGAACTGGCAAAACTTGTCACTCCGCAGTTGCCTCTGGCAAAGCCGCAAGGACATCTGGTTATTCTGCTCCTGGAGAGTTTTGAATCGTGGGTACTGGATGCTGTGGATAAGAACGGAGAGCCTGTTTGTCCGGCGATAAAAGCATACATTTCTTCCCACCCCGTGCTCTATGCCCACGATGCACTAACCCAGATTCAATACGGTATGTCCGGCGACGGACAACTCATCGTCAATACCGGACTATATCCCACAAAAGAAGGAGTTGCCTGTATCGATTATGACTATTGCATGTACCCGAATATCGCGCATCTCTACCCCCGCAGCGCGATCGTCAATCCTTGCCGCAATGTGTGGAACCAGCGCTGCATGACTACGGCCTATGGTTATCAGGAACTCATTGAACCCAACACCGACGACCGTTTTGCATGGAATGACAGTATCGTCGTGGATCGTATAATACAGACGCTAGACACAACTACTGCGCCCTGCTGCCTCATGGGTATCTCTATCAACGGTCACTTGCCATTCGATAGTTCTCCGGACTCGATTGAACTGCCGGACACGATACCTGCTATTATTCAGAATTATCTTTGTACAGCACATTATACCGACCGTCAGGTAGGGCGTTTCCTGGCATGGTCAGACACATCAGAAGTGATGCGTAACAGTACCATCGCTATTACCGGAGACCACCGTATCTTCACCTATTACATGAGCGAGGAGGTGCGAGACTACGGCTTGCGCGCTGACCTGCCTTTCGGTACCGGTCAAGCCGGTTGCCCTTTCATACTGACCGCACCGTGTGTTGATACTACGATTTACATTCCGCAGGCCAAACAGGGAGATATATTCCCCACTATTTTGCACGCCATCGACCAACAACATTATTTCTGGAAGGGTATGGGACATGATCTAATCAATCAGCCTTGTTACGCAGATGACAACTATGCGCTTAGAAGTTCACTCGCCGATAAACTGATTCGGTCGAATTGGTTTAAGTCCACCATTCTGGAGGAATAATACTGATATGATAGATTTCTCTAAATAAAAAAAGCCCAAAACTCTCGTTTCGGACTTCTTTTTCTAACGCACAGAGCGCATTTAACGGTTTAACGGTTTAACGTTTTAACGATTTAACGTCGCGCAGCGACATTATGCCTCTGCAGGAGCCTCTTCGCCCTTAGCCTCTGCCTCAGCGGCAGCTGCCTCTTGAGCAGCCTCCTGTGCAGCAGCAGCGAGCTCTGCAGCAGCAGCGGCACGCTTCTCAGCTACTTTAGCAGCGATAGCTTTATTGGTCTCTACCTCCTGTGCAAGCAGAGCCTTTGCAGCAGCAGCTTTCTTGTCTGCCTCTGCTTGGCTGATCTTACCTGCCTTAGCATCTTTCTGAGCCTTCCATGCATCGAAACGCTTCTGAGCCTCTTCCTGGCTGAATGCGCCCTTAGCTACACCGCCCTGCAAGTGTTTGCAAAGAAGTACACCCTCATTAGAAAGGATAGTACGTACAGTGTCAGTCGGTTGTGCACCGCAGTTTACCCAATACAGAGCACGCTCGAAGTTCAGGATTACTGCTGCAGGATTAGTGTTCGGGTTGAAAGAACCCAGACGCTCGATGATTTTGCCGTCACGCGGCGAACGGCTGTCTGCTACTACGATGTGGTAGAATGCATAGTCCTTGTGACCATGACGAGCCAAACGAATTTTTGTTGCCATTTGTCTTTGTTGTTGTTTTGTGGGCGTTGGATTTCGCGAATCCCTGCCCGTGGTTAATAATCTGTACGAGGCACTTTGTACATTGTACTTCGTCCCTTTGTACTTTATAATGACGTGCTTTTTACACGAAAAAGCGTGCAAAGGTACGACATTTTTTTTAATTACACAAATTTTTCGCGTATTTTTTTGCTTTTTTTGTAAAAAAGATACAAAACGGCCATCAAAAGGAGGATGAGTGGACTACCAATCGGGTCTTCGGTAATTTGTCCTACCGGATCTCCATCCTCTTCGTTCCATGTTTTAGCCCGATACGGTTTGTTTGCTACGGGCGAATAGCTCTGGGTAGAGATATAAGACCGCTCTCCGACGATCGGTGTAAAGGTCGAAGTGGAGCGGAACTGGTAGGACGGCAATGTTGTTGTCGTTGTGTATCCTTGTGTGTATCCTATGTTCGTATAGTTCTCTTGCATCATCGTCATTGTATTTTTTGTCCAAACATCGTGTAGACGTGACCCTCGCGCAGGATAAGCACTTGGTCGTCACGAATAAATTTAATGGCGCGCTCTTCGGTATTGGTTTCGTTGGTAAATAGGTCGGTAGTAGTACCCGTCTGATCCGGCAAGTAACCCGGACGGCAGATGAAGTACCGGCGTTCGTGGTTAGTCATCGGTGTCTCGATCGTGATGCATATACCGTCGATGATGGGTCGTTCGGTTTGGGTCAGCCTATCGTAGAAGACGAGTGAACCGTCGATATTGTTGACACCGGTGAACCAGAGATGGGTGACCGGATCATACTCGAGGTCGCTCATATAGAACGATACGGGTACGCAGTTCAATTCATCCAGCAGGTCGATACTCATCGCGTTATGGCCTTCTACGGCGTAGAGGTTAAACGGCGTGGTCGGCGTAGAGGTCATGCTGAAGTTATGGATATTAACGGTCGTCAGGATGGCATCTTCACCGGAACGGATATCGTCGTGGTAGCCCTGACCGAGCAACAGGTACGAAGTGCAACGCGGCGAACAGGGGTTCTTGGCCGTGACGGTCATGATACCCTTGCGCACATACGATGCGTCATGCCGTTGAGGTGCATGCGCCTGACTCTGGACTCCTTTACCGCCACAAGAACGAACGGACGGGATCACATCCATCGTGTCGGTTACAACACGGCAGGAATCCAGACGTACCTTCAGCGAGGTTGCCGAAGAAGACTTCACCACGATCGAATGCAAAGGTGGCAAGTACCGCTTACGGTTACTTAACTCGTTCACACTGGCATTTGCCGCAGCTCTGTTGACGGTCTGATAGATGCTGGCAGAATCGCTCTCATTCATATAATCAAACTCCTCATTCAGACAGTTATCATCGATGAATCCCCAGATATCGATATAAGCCATCGTCGGGTTACCGAAGACAAAGAGACTCGATTCCTGACCATTGGTGATGGTGTAGTTATTGGACTTTTCATCAAACGCCAACTTACCGGCCGTACCACCGGCATTGGTATTACGCATGGTGCGTAAGTTCTGCTCGTAGTGGTCCACTAATTTATCACCATATTGATTATAGTAATAATAGATATCGTCGTTCTTCGGCAGACGGGTCACGGCATCATTACCGGCTTTGGTGCGGGCATAAACCGCAAAGCCTGATCCGGCCGGGAGAGAGAGGGTAACGCCGTTGGTCACTTTTGACCAGTCCGCTTCGGCAGCACGGTGCTCCGTACTATCCATCACCTCATGAACGGTAGCACGATTATACACCGAGAGCCAGAATGAACCATTACCGGTCTTATACGAACGGCCGGCGGCATCAAACGCCCCTACTTCCCACAGCGGTGTCTCGTTATTCAGATCGGCATTCGCCATATAGATATCGCCGCTCAGCATACCGGTCACCGGTGCGGAACGGAACGCCCATTTCTGTTGCGGCATCTCCATATCCACTACCGCATCGGTATATTGCATATGGTATTGGTTACCCAACGCTGCACCAGGCAGGAAGCGGACAACATTACAGTTATTATATTCGAAGTTCACTTTCTGCACCGAGTCTTTCCATACTCTGGGTAATTGGGGCACTACCGGATAAGGCATTCCGTCTTCCATCTTCGGAATAACGACATACGTACCTACCATCGGCGCGAAGTGTGTCTCCGTAGGAATCGGATTGTTATGCGCATCGATTGCGATCCAGCTATCGGCATTATTCCATCCGTTGCTATGCTCCGATTGCGGCTCCCAACGCAGGAAATTCGGCATGACGGAGAGGATGAAAGGTATGGTACCTACGGCACAACCGCCAGCCACGGTATCATTTCCTTGCCAATCCTGCATTATAATATTGAAGGTATAACTGTATCCCGGACGCATGCGATAACTGCCCGCTGCGGGAGCAAGCACCATACTGTCGCCCTTATGGTAATAGTCCTTCGCATCAATAGTAGGATAACTGATATTCGGTATTAATGCCAAGGTATGAATACCTTTGCGGAACTCCGGATCATTGGTCTCACGAAGGGTGATGGTCTTGATACCGATTTTGGGCATGATCGAATCGATACGTATCTTCAATTCTTCGTTGGCCATCAGTTCGGTAGCCAAGACTTCAACCGGCTCTTTCATCTGGGTCGAATCACGGTGCAGACCACCTATCATCAACGGTACACCGGCAGCAGACTCATCAGGTTTGAGTTTGACGAGGATTGGCAGCGGACAAACCTCTACATTCGCTTTGTTGAGCGCGTCCGTACCCGTTCCTACAATCGGGAAGATGACGTATTTCGCCGAGTCGCCTGTAGAAACCGTCGTTGTGATCTTCGACTTATAGAGCGTGAGGAAACCGTTCTTCACCAATGAGTCAAGCATGTTATACGGATTGATGCCGGCTTGCTTGAAGGTCTTGTTTTTAGCATAATACTTTAAATCATTCTTATTGATGGAGGAGAGGTTCGGCGCAAACTGGTTCCTATTCGTTCCGGACATCGGCTCCGTACGCAGGATCTCGGTGATCACCTTCTTGATATCGCTGTAGTAGTAGCCGTACCGTTCCTTGCTCGACGCATCCGCCGTATCGCCGTAGAGCAACCAGTCGTTGATACACGAGCCGTTGAGGTCAATCGGAGCCACGCTGTCCAGATAAAGCGAACCTTTCACGCGCAGACTGATGTCATACGTCGAGTTGACGCATAGACCCGTTACTTCCGTATGGGGTTTCTCCAGACCGTTCAGTTCGAGCACCATCCGGTTGCTCACGTGCAAATGGCTCGTCATACCGCAGATACTATTCAGCAATTCATTGACTGTACCGGATATATGCACCGTGATCGTATCTTCCGGATCCATCAGCGCGTTGTGTATCACATACTTCACCGGACGACTGATGCCCTCCAATGTTTCATAGATATAGCCTTCCCGGAAGATTTCCACTTCTTTGTCTTCATGCCACGCTTTGTAGGTTGTATCAAAGCGGTCCAACAGGTCGTTCATATTAACGAAGACCGAGTCTTCGCTTGTCGGTACATAGTTTTTAGCCGGGATATACAACTTACCGTACACACTCGGGGTATCCTTATCCGCACCGACGTATGTCTGCTCGCCCATATAATGATCGGTCAGAGCTATGAAACTTGTATCGCCGTGAATTTTACGGACCGTATAGTAAACGGTGTCGTTGTTATACGCATCTTCGGAAGGGATACCCTGGTAGTCGATACGCATGATCACGTGTGTATCCTTTTCGGAATCTTCCTCCTTACATGCCGTATTGGCCTGATAAGCGATCAACGGCGGTTTGGTAGCAAAGACGCATAGATCGTCGATGATGAAGTCGTTTCCGTCGAAACTCGACGCTAAGTTATAGATACGAATACGGAAATGTTCGTACTCCTCTTTGGCTGAACGAGTGTGGTTAATCGGAATAAGGATCTGATACCACCTGGTCGCCGGCTCTATATCGCCGGTTATATAGGTCGTGATGTCTTCCCAATCCGACTTATCCGTCTTACCCTGTATGGAGAAAATGAAGTTCGGATTCGCTTTTCCGGTTTGGCTACTCGGGTTACCCACATACGCAGAGAGGAACATCTTCTGGCCCGAACAAAGGACGGTAGAGAGCGAAAGGGCAGCTACCTGACCGGAGGAGTTCATACCGTCGCAGTAGATCATGTAACCTTTTTCGGCACCGCCATGCTGCTCCATCTTATGCCAGTAGGAAGTGTAGGGGATGCGGTTGATCAAACCGTACTCACCGTGGTTCGGGAAGTCGGTCTCTTTGTGACGGCGGTTATGCGGCAGATCCGAGGTCTCCGGATAGGTATAACCGTACGATGCATCGTCCCAAGGCAGCGGGTGAGGATAAACGGTGTAGCCGGGACCGGGTTCATTGTAATCGAAGTTCAACCGCTCCAATACATCATACTTCTGCTCGATCTCATCGTTGGTAATCAACGCTTTGGGGATATTATTCAATATCGTCTCCATTCTCGGTCCGTAATTATACGGATAGTGATAGCAGACTTTGTAACGGCAGATATTGAACATGCTGTCGCCCTCTACCGTAGTTACCTTAGCGTCGGCCGCATCGCTGGAGAAGGTCGATTTCCAACTTCGTGCACGCAGACAATAATAAACCGTATCCACATTGTTCCTCACCGGCACTTGCAGGAAGTCATCGTCCTTGGTGATGGATAAATTGCACCTTGTGTATGTCTTGGTGCGGGGGTTATAGGTGTACCATAAGCAGTCGGCATCCCAACCGCCGCACCAGATCATCGTATCCTGACGCACTTTGTTGGCGCTCCATTGCCACCAATTGTCATCACGCATGTAATATCCCAACAGCGACTCCGAGGAACCTCCTGCATGAACATTATCTACGTTATAGCGTTGTTCCGTAGAGAGCAGCAGTTTATTACCCGTCGGCGCCATGACGACATGATCCTCCATGTAATGCTCATTCGCCAACTCATACTCACCCTCGTCGTTTGTCGTTCTCAGACTCTTATAACGGTTCAATTTCTCCGCCATCTCTGTCCATGGACGCAATTCAAACACTTCGCGCAGCGAAAGGGTCGGTTCTTTAATCTCCAGAATCGTATCCAACAAGGCCGTATCGACTTGGTTCTTCTGCGATACGGACATCGGCAGATTGTCATAGTAGTTACTGATATCGACAGCGTAAGTCAAGGTCGGCTTGGTAGCTAATCCCAATTCCGTGATCGGCGGCGCTACACGCGGGTTCTTGGCAGGAGGATCATTCTTCGATCCGCCGTAGTCTTCTGATCGATAATGGAACACCGTCCAGCGACCCATCGTTACCAACACCTTTACAGAGTCATCTGGATCATCAGGCGTTGCCGTATTCGGTACTTTGACCGAGTCGCCGATGATACGGTATGGGTAGTTGTATTTACCTACATTGCGAGGCGGCAAACGCCATATCGAATCAGGCACATCGGAATCCGAGACGGAATCGCCCTTCACATCTTTGCCTTCTCGATACCAACGCCACCATCCGTAAAAGTTACGTTCACGAACCGGCAATTCGACATCTTGTTCCGGATAGTAATATAGGATGCGCTTGTTCTGATGCACCTGCTGCAAACCGTTTGCACCAATCGGGTCACCCGACGCACCGGAAGTATGGATCAACCGCTGGTTATTGGCATAATCGAAATGGCTGGCTTGCGATATGGTCACATGGTAGGTCAAAATGCGCATGTCCCCCTCAATGATGATGACATAGACGAGATAGAGTTCCGTTGAACGCGGAGAACGCACACCGTTCGATAGACACTGTATCGTCACCGTACTGTCGCCCTTCGCTTTGATCTTGCACCACGTAGGCGTATTACCGTATTCATCCATCAGACGCACCTCGGCCAAGTCCTTGTTGTTGAGGTGCATACCGATAATACTGTCTTCGGTAATGCTGCCTTTCTTTTTGATATCACGCGTCACATAGGAGGAGGTCGAACTGATGACGGAAATCACTTCGTCCGCTGTATTCAGCAAACGGGTACCCTCACGACGGATCGTGCTGAATTTCAGCAGAACCGTATCGTTGACACCTTCTGTAAGTACCGCCGGGAATGAGTGTTGTTCGGAATTCGTCACTTCCTCGCAAATCAATGAGTCGAAGAGGGCTTCATGATAGGTCTTACGTACCAAAGGTATCTTCAGATTTCCGTCCTCAATGCGCTTGAATCCGCTCCAATCGCCTTTAAACCGATACGAAGGAGCATCCGTTTGCAGACTCAGGCGCACGCGCAACGTGTCCACTATATCTATATAGTTGTCACTCGCGTCCGTCACATTGCGCGGGCTCAGACCGGTAGGCGTGATCGTGGAGGTAAAACTATTACTGCTATTACTAAATGTCAATCCACTCGGAGTAGACGTACGCTTATCTCGCAGCGTATCGATCGTGCAAGTCGTCTTCCAAGTACTGGTCAAAGCCTCACGTGACTTTTGCGTCTCACGTGCGAAATACGTCAATTTATTATCCAGCAGCGTGGAGTACTCGCAGTATCCTTGGTACGCCGTTGTGATCGATGCCGATGCCGTAGCATTATAACCGAACGCAGCTTGATTTTGGCTGGGGTACGTACCATTATTGAGCAGGTTAAACTCCAGCAGCGGGTATGCCAACGAGAAAGTGTCCGCCTCCTCTTTTGTCGTCAGTACCAGTGCCGTACCATCGAACTTCAGCCATTTATTGTCGCCGTACTTGAGTTTCACCTGTTCCTCGTAGTTCGCATTGGTATTCGCATAAACGTCCGTAAACACATAGGTCAGAGTACTCGGACTGGATATACCGACAGCCGGAGTGGTCTCACTCTCTACTTTGAAATGAAGCGTATCGCTCGCCGTTAATCCGATCTTGAGCGTGAGCTGGTTCATTTTCTGATCGACATAGGTAAATTGCCAAGGTGTGATATACCCTTCGTCATCGTTCGCCGCATTTTTCGATCCCTTGATCAGCTGATTTCCTCCGATACGCTTATAAAGCGTGTTGCCGCGTTGGGTGTATTGACGGAAGATAAAATGATCCGGCGTTCCCTTTCCGGCCATGATGAAATAACGCTGACCGTTATGCATAACCGACCACAACAACTCATTTCCTTCCAGAGGCGCTTGCATCAACGGTACACGTACATCGCACGTTTGAGGCTCACTGTTCCATTCATATCCCTTCACAACCAGTGTATCATAGTTAATACCGGAGGTGTTATCGTTATTCGTGCTCAACGTAACACGACTACCGACCACTTCACCCACTACTCTAAAGGCTGTATTCACTCTAAAGGAACACTTTCCCGATATCATCTTCAAATCCGTTGTCAGGGTATCGATGGAGATGGTATCTTCACGCACAAAATTACCATGCGCATCCAATAAGTCATGGACATGTTCGCGGGTGAGGATGAAATTGATCTGCTGCGATTGGTTTGCCAACGGACCGAAGCCATAACTCTCTTTCTCCGGCTTGAGCACCATACGTGTATGCTCTTCACCATAGTGATAGGTCTTGGTCTTGACGATAATATTGCGGTGACGCGTCAAACCGTCGGCACTAACCGTCAAACCGTCATCTTCGCCTTGCTTCTTCCAGCGACCGTAGTATTTCTTGATCTTACTGATAGCACCTTGACTGAGGGTGATGCTGAACGTATCGATGATATCGATATAGTTACCGCTCTTATCCTTCACGTCCATCGGGCTGCGGAGACCGCTGGTAACAGTATGATGCCAGTAGTGATCGGTCGTCGAATAGGCTACACGATCCTCTTCCGCTACCGTCGTTACACGGCTATCCGGGATCCATTTAAAGAGCTGCGTTATACGGAACTCCGGAGACAGATACAGGTCGTTCGGGTCCGTGATATGCTTCTTGCGGTTCGGGTGGAAATAAACCGTATCGCGATCTACTACCATTACCGCCATCAACTGCTTACCGACCAATGCCGACCATATATCTTCCGTCGTCTGTTTCCCCTGATGATAATCAAAAGTGATTGTGTCCTCCCACGCATATGCCGTATCCGGCAGAATGATATAGTGCTCGTCCGCTACAGATACAGCCGTCAGCTGGAAATCCGTGGCAGTCGCCGAATCGGCTTGTCCGTTAAACTGATCATTTACAGGGTCGTATATCACATACGGCGCAGCTTTGTTACTACGTTCTTTTAGAATCAGCGAATCGGGTTTATTCTCCTTATCATACTCCTCTACATACCGCTCGGATTTGATTTTAGCACTTTCGATATACGGCTGCTTGAAAGTCGGCCAACTGGTAGGAGCGGTACTGGTTGTGTGGAACAGACCCGCCCAGGTGTTGTTCGCCAATATAGTATTCGGATTCTGATAGTACAAACCGAGGTACTCATCATGGGTCGGATGGAAGTTCTCGTAGAACGTCAGCGAATCTACCAGACCCTTCATCGTGTAGCTCCGCGGGTCCAACACATGCTCTTCGGGATACAAGTTATCAATAGCGCCTTCTTTCTTCTTGATCTTCGCTATCGGATACCTTACCTCATACGTACTGAGATAATTCGGATCAAGGTTCTGCGCATTCTCCATACCTTGCCAGGTATTTACCCAACTGTCGAAATGACGAGCACGGGCATAACGGAAACCGGTACCCGTTCCCGGGTGGGTAAGGAAGTAACGCTTACCGTCCGCCTGTTTGAACGATATCGCAATATGCAACGTACCTTCATACGAAGCAAGTGCATATAGCGTGTCGGCGCCTGTTCCTGTCAATGTATAAGTACTGCCCACCTTTAAGGTATCACTCGAACCATCGGCTTTCTTGCACCAACCGTAGAAAGTATATCCCGGTTTGATACGAGGCGCCATCAGCGTTACAGAACTTTTACCTTTCAAAGGATACTGAAGCGGCATCTCCAAGCCTACTAAACCGTTGTTGTCATAGCGAATCCATTTCAGTGTATCCGCTAAGATAAACTCCATGTGTCCGTTCGTATCGGTATTATTAACGGTAATCTGCGCATAACCGGACTGACCTGCCGGAGACAACCCGGGGTTATCCTTTACCGGCACATCCGATCCGGATACGTCAATACTCCATCCTGCTATATCTGCACCCGGGTCGTTCTCGCTAAAACTGGCGCCGGTCATCAGTGTGGCTTTGATAGTTTTTCCTACCCATTCCTCGTTAATCGTCCACATCTCTTCGGTTATCCAGGTACCATCGCTGTTATCATGCATGCTGACGTTTTTACCGGAACTAACCTTCAGGAAATAACCCGCCGGTTCGAACTTGACGCCTAAGTTATCTGCTGTCTCACTGGTATCTACCACCATCCGTCCATACGCACCTGCCGGGGCTTTGAGCGTCGGCATATCCAACAACGGCAATTCGCGGATCTTCTTGAAGGCCGACTTGGCGGTACTCGAACCTAAAGGCTCACTTTTTTTCGCATCCTCATCGCGTCCGCTACGCCAATCGTTGTTCCAACCTACATAGTAGTACGTACTGTCGTCCGCAGGGACGGTTATGTAACCGGTCTTATAGAGTTTCGAACTTGCCTTATCTACCGCCGTCATCGGGCTCATCCAATCGATGGTGTAGATCTTCTTCGCTGCCGTACTATCCCGCGAAGGAACATCCTTCGTACGGTACTTTTTTACATCCTGCTCGTCGGTTGCAAAGTAATACGTGTCGCAATACGGGAAAGGCTTATCCAGCAGATAGAGACGGAAGAGCGTACGATGCGTCGGTTTGTGCTTGTCGTCCGCGAAAGCGTACGCTGCATAACCCGGAAGACAGGTGATTTGATTATTTGACCATTTCTGCGTCTCATCCGTCGTGTTGAAGGTCACCAAAGAAGCATTCGTGTACGATATAGGGCTGTTGGATTTCGGAATGTCAAACATATATACCTCGCGGTAGGTCATCCCCAAGAATCCCTTTCCGATCTTACCATTGATCAAACCGTCTTTTGCTTGGTCGGTGCGTTTATACACCTTTCGTAATGTCGTATCCGGGTCAAAAGAAGTGGTACCGGTATGATTTGTCGGAAAGACAAATACCACATCTGCAGCATCTTTGTAGTTGTAATCACTCGTCAGATCGCCAAAGAACTGGTAGCTGGTATTGTTCATTCTCAGCGTCTTACCATCATTCCAGATCGTATACACATGGCCGGCATTCGCGCCCAACGAATAATCCTTACCGCCGATCACACGTGTCAATGGTGCACCTACCGACCAGATGGACATCTCCGACGGCTCCGTCGCACGGGCATCCTGTTGCGCTAACTTGAGGTGTTTACCGTCCGCATATATGAATTTATCATTTTTCTTGTAATGGAAATAGTCATCGCCCTCATATCGCGAATAATTGACAACGAAATACTCTCGATCCGGTGTGGACGGGTTATTATCATGATCCACCATTACCGACAGCAGGAAGCGATCACCTTGCTCAAGGTTCACTACCAAACCACCATCTGTTGGTGTCCATCCGACTGCCGACGCACGTAATGCAAAAAAGGATAGGAATATACCACCTATTAATAATTTCTTCATCTTTTCTTCCTCCTTAATTAACAAATGGAACTGCAACATTACTGCTTTTCCTATATATATATAAATATATTTTAACTTTAAAATGTCAATTTTCTTTATTTTGTCAAATGCGTCTTGCAAAAGGTATACAAAATCCCGCTATACTCACGTACTGCGGGATCCCAATACTTACAATTACATGAAAAAACCTCTACAGGCTTCGTTACCGCTGATTGCGATAACAGGTGCAAAAGTACTGCTTTTTTTTGAATCCCGCAATAGGTAAGAGCAAAAATTGTTTTAAAGTTGAGTAAAAAGGGCATTTTTTTACGAATTGTCAATTTTTACACTCCATTCCCTCGGTGTCATGCCTGTCTCACGGACAAAAATACGAGAGAAAACAGTCGGCGATGAGAAGCCACATTCCTCCGCTATTTCCTGTAGTTGCATATCCGGACGCTCCTTCATCAAACGCTTCGCCTCATTAATACGATAGTTGGTCACGAACTGATAAAAATTACACCCGTACAAACTATGGATTAGCTGGCTCAGGTACGTTCTATTCATAGGCACAACCTTACGCATATCCAACAAACGGAAATCCGGATTACGATACGGCTTCTCTGTAGCCATCCATGTATCCAATAACTCACGATAATCTACAGTAGTTTGTTCATTAGGATCTTCCATAGGCATTTCCCCGATTTCATCGGCATTTTCTTCCATCTCATGACGTTGCATCTTCTTCCATGGATCGGGACGGAAGAGAATCTGCTCCGAACTATACACTAACATCATCAGCAGCAACCACTGTTGCGTGAAAGAGATCTGTATAGTTGGAGAAAAACACAAGATGAAGAAAAACGCATTAAATAATACATACATTATTATATAGCGCACGATCCATTGCACATCGATATTCTCCATAGACGAAAAGTTCTCCTCACACGTCTTTCGGTATTTGGCGATATGCGACACCAAAAATCCAAGCAACAGAATCGGATACATAGCCAATAGGATACGCAAATCAACATCCAAAAGCACATCTAAAGCGTAAGCGACCAACACAGGAAGACCTTGCAAAAGCGACCTCCTGATATTCAGCCAACCCGGTCGCAGTATCTCTGCCGGATAAGTCAAAAGCAACCAAGAAAGAAAATTACCACTTACTACCTCCCAGTTCGCCAAACGAACCACACCTTGTTTAGGCACATCCACAAACAAATTCACACGAAACACCAATATAGATGCATAAATACCGAAAACAAGAAGCACAAAAGCCCACATCTTACGCGTGCGTAATCCTTCTGAATGACGAATCATTAACCAAGCAAAAGCAATACATACAATAGTAAGACTTACGTTAAAGAAATCAGCAATCGGACCATATTGCTCTATGGTCATGCTTCTTGCGCCAAAATAGCTCAAAAACAATAACAAGAGGAGAATCCCTCCAAAAACGAATTCTGATCCATACTCCCCAAAAATCTTGCTGTTTTTCATTTTTGTTTACCCAATTATTCTATCCCTGAAAATTTAATTCTTAATTTTTAATTTTGAATTTTGAAAAATAATTTTTAATTCTTAATTTTTAATTTTTAATTCCCATTATACCCAAATTTTTCAAAACCGACTGCAAAATTACAAAAAAAATCCGACATACGCAACCCTTTTTGCAACTTTTTTACGTATTGTTACCAAATTTTTACGTATTGTTACACCTGTACGCAAAATTATAAGGATGTCAATTTTTCCACATCAACCACCCACAAACATCCATTTCCCCCTCACCTCAAAACCTCGTAAATCCCCGATTTCATCGAATAAATCCACGCATCAATCAAGGACAATTTTGTCACACCACACACCAATCATGGTCATTTTTTGTAACTTCTCCCTCCTTCTTCTGACCACATATCCATAGCAGCACGAGCTTTCATACACCCTTTTACGATCTAAACACGATATCGCGCCAAATGATACCCCAAACATACCCATAGGATACCCCAAGGATACAACCCTATTTTTGCAAAAATAGTGCCTTATACTATATATACTACGTATATATACTTTTTGATGCCTTCTTTCCCTTTTTTTTGAATAAAATCTTCACACCACTACGAAAATTTAATTCTTAATTTTTAATTTTGAATTTTGAAAAATAATTTTTAATTCTTAATTTTGAATTTTTAATTTACTTTTATTTGCATATTTGCAAAAAAAATCGTACCTTTGTGCCCGATTTCATAAAAGATGGTCGTAACGAATTCTAAAATAGACAATCCTGTCCTGCATTTGATCGGCGAAGAGGCCGATCGTTTGGGTATGGACTGCTACGTCATAGGAGGATGGGTTCGCGATCTGTTCCTGCATCGCGAAAGCACGGATATAGATGTCGTGTGTCTATTTCCAAATGCTTCTGATCAGGCGTCTTCATCCGCTCGTCCCGGTATACAATTAGCGGAAGCAGTAGCAAAACGCTTAGGCAAAAAAGCCCATCTCTCTATCTTCAAGACCTACGGTACCGCACAAGTGAAACGCGGAGAGATGGAGTTAGAGTTCGTTGGCGCAAGGCGGGAGAGCTACACACGTGACAGCCGAAACCCCATCGTAGAAGATGGCACATTAGAGGAAGACCAGAATAGAAGGGATTTCACCATCAACGCCTTAGCTATCTGTCTCAACCAAAACCGCTATGGAGAATTGCTCGATCCGTTCGATGGAATAGGCGATTTGGAGCGTTGTATCATCCGAACGCCCTTAGATCCGGACATCACTTTCTCCGACGACCCGTTACGAATGATGCGTGCGATCCGCTTTGCTACGCAATTAGGCTTCTTCCTCGACGACGAGACCTTTGATGCCATCATCCGCAATAAAGAACGGATACACATCATTACCAAAGAACGCATCGCAGAAGAGCTCAATAAGATCATGCTAAGCCGCAAACCCTCGGAAGGATGGCTGTTACTCGACAAAACAGGGCTATTACCGCTTATCTTCCCCGAGTTGGCAGCTCTCAAAGGCATTGAGGTAAAAGAAGGTCGCGGACACAAAGATGTCTTCCTTCACACGCTCAAAGTCCTCGATAATGTCGCCGAATTACAGAAATCTCAAATCTCAAATCTCACATCTCAAATAGACCCAAAGGGTCTTTGGCTCCGCTGGGCAGCATTGCTACACGACATCGGCAAACCGCGCTCCAAAGCGTGGGATCCGCAAACCGGATGGACATTCCGCAACCATAATTATATCGGAGCAAAGATGGTTCCGAAGATCTTTGCCAAGATGAAACTGCCGCTCAACGAGAAGATGGAGTACGTCAAGAAGATGGTCGATCTCCATATGCGTCCCATCAACCTCATAGAAGACACCGTGACCGACTCCGCCGTAAGACGACTTCTCTTCGAGGCAGGAGACGATATAGACGATCTGATGATGCTCTGCGATGCGGACATCACAAGTCGCAACGAGGAGAAAAAAGCCCGATTCCATCGGAACTATCAGCTCGTTCGCGAGAAGATGGTAGAGCTCGAAGAGCGAGATCGGATCCGTAATTTCCAACCGCCCGTGAACGGCGATGAGATCATGCAGATGTTCGGACTCGAACCCTGCTCGCTGGTAGGAGAACTCAAAGCGGCTGTCAAAGATGCAATCCTTGACGGCGTTATACCCAACGAACGCGAAGCCGCAATACAATACATTAACGAACTATGGCAGAAGAAAACGAAATAAATTTGGCAGCCGTGGACTACGGCGATGAGAACATTATTCACCTCGACGACATGGAGCATATCCGGCGACGTCCGGGTATGTATATCGGTAAATTAGGCGACGGTAGTCACTCCGATGACGGTATCTACGTCCTCATCAAAGAATCCATCGATAACTCCATCGATGAGTTCCGTATGGGTGAAGGAAAGGTGATCGAGGTAGATGTGCATGACGGAAGAGTACGTGTGCGTGACTACGGACGCGGTATTCCTTTGGGCAAACTGGTAGAAGTAGTCTCTGTGCTCAATACCGGCGGTAAGTACGACTCCAAAGCCTTCAAGAAATCCGTCGGTCTGAACGGTGTCGGTACCAAAGCCGTCAATGCCCTCTCTTCGTTCTTCGCTGTGGAGTCTTACCGCGAAGGCAAAACGCGTCGGGCGGAGTTCGCACAAGGCAAACTGACTTCCGACACAGGTATCCTCGATTATAACGGTCCCGAGAGACGCGGTACGATCATCGAGTTTGCGCCCGATGACAGCAAAGGACTCTTTGAGAACTACCATTTCCGCGATGATTACATCGAGGAGTTGCTACGTAACTACGCTTACCTCAACACCGGTCTGACGCTCATCTATAACGGCAAGAAATATACCTCCAAGAATGGTCTGCTCGACCTTCTGACGGAGAATATGACCGTCTCGCCGCTCTACCCGATCATTCACATCGTGGGCGAAGATATTGAGATTGCCCTGACGCATACCGACCAGAACGGCGATGAGTATTACTCGTTCGTCAACGGTCAGCACACGATCCAAGGCGGTACGCACCAAACCGCATACCGCGAAGCGATCGGACGTACCATCAAAGAGTTTTTCAATAAGAACCAAGAACTCGCAGACATCCGTAACGGCGTAGTCGGAGCAATCGCTATCAACGTAGAGGAGCCCGTCTTCGAGTCGCAGACCAAAGTCAAACTCGGCTCCAAAGATATGTCTCCTAACGGCGGCATCTCTGTCAATAAGTTTGTAAACGACTTCGTCAAGACCCATCTGGACAACTATCTCCATAAGAACCCACAGACCGTGGAGATCATGCTCCAGAAGATCCAAGACTCCGAGAAAGAGCGTAAAGCGATTGCGGGCGTCACCAAAGCGGCACGAGAGAGAGCCAAGAAGAACCTCGTCAACAATCCCAAACTGCGGGATTGTCAGATCCACCTCAACGACACCAAGCCGGTGAAATCGGCAAAAGATGCAGATGACGATCTGCGTTTGGAGTCCTGTATCTTCATTACCGAGGGTCTCTCTGCATCCGGTTCGATCACCAAGAGCCGTGACGTGCGCACTCAAGCAGTCTTCTCCCTCCGCGGTAAACCGCTCAACAGCTACGGGCTGAGCAAATCTGTCGTATACGAGAACGAAGAGTTCAACTGTCTGCAATCCGCATTGAATATAGAGGACGGACTCGATGAACTGCGTTACAACAAAGTCATCATCGCTACCGATGCTGATGTGGACGGTATGCACATCCGTCTGTTGATGCTCACGTTCTTCCTGCAGTTCTTCCCCGATTTGGTCAAGAAAGGACACGTCTATATCCTTCAGACGCCGCTTTTCCGCGTCAAGGACAAGAGCCAAACGATCTACTGTTATTCCGAGGAAGAGCGTCAGAAAGCCATCTCCCGGATCAAGACGCCGGAGATCACCCGATTCAAAGGTCTGGGTGAGATTTCTCCCGATGAATTCAAGGGTTTTATAGGTGCCGGCATCCGTTTGGACCAAGTCACTTTGCGTAAGGACGATAATGTCAAAGAGTTACTTGCTTACTATATGGGCAAGAACACAACCGAGCGCCAACAGTTCATCATCGACAACCTCGTCATCGAGGAAGATAGAGTCGATGAAATCGACGATTAACGATTTAACAATTTAACACTTTAACATTTTGAAAGCGCTAATAGCATTTATAATAATGGCAGCTGGAATCCTGACGTTAATAGAAATTAACGAACGGATCAAAGCTAAACGCAAAAAAGAGGACTGCCCCAAAGAGCAGCCCGATTCTTCAGCGTGTACCGATTGCAGTTTGATAGATATCTGCGAAAAAGAGAAAAAGGACAAACCCACTAACCCTCTAACCCTCTAATCCTCTAACCCACTAATCCACTAACCCTCTAACCCCTTCATTCCCTCACAGTAATGTGGAAACAGCTCTGTTTCCATTCGTACTTGACGTAGATCTTTCCTGCCCGCTGATGGTTAAGAAGAACTTGTCCCAAGACGAGTTTCAGATTATCCTCATGCATATACATGCGCGTACGCGATACTTTATTATAGCGCATATACGCCAAATCGAAGGTCGTACCATAACAATGACAGGACTGCGTCGTCGAATTGATGTTTCCGCTCCGCTGAAGGAACTTCACATCTTCCTGTGTCCGCAAAACAGAAGTGACATAGAACTGATAGTGCGGCAAACCGTTTCGTTTTAATATATCCGACCATTCTGCCCCGATCGCATCCAACTCCTTCTTAGCCGAAGGAATCAGAAACGGTACCGAGTGCGTCAATTCATCTACGATATAGTTCTCATTTGTCTTGATTTCAACGAGACTTTTTCGCATACTGGCAGCATCGTCTCTATCCTTAGGCGGACGTGCCAAACCGATTCGGGAAGCTACCTCATGCTGCTTACTCTGCATATCGTTGAACTTCTGCTTGTAATCAAACGTCCGTCCCGGATACCAAACCAAGCTGTCTTCGGCTATGACCGTCTCTTGTGTCTGATGACTACAAGAGACTAAAGGAATAAAGAATAAGGAATAAAGACTTAAATGCATCATTAGACACAAACAAGTCTTTATTCTTTTAGCGTAGCGGTCTTTACTCTTTATTCCTAAATGCTCCATTCGTATCCGTCTTTGGTGTCTTTGATCTGGAAACCGAGAGCGGTCAGTTCGTTGCGGATCTTATCGGATGTAGTCCAATCTTTGTTCTGCTTTGCCTGAAGGCGGATACCCAATAGCAGATCAATAGCGCCGTTAAAAGCCTTCATCTTCTCGTCTCCACCACCTTGCTCTTCAAGTCGCAGACCGAGGATATCGATAGCATACGTTTTCCAAACCTCCTTCAGTTCGTTGAGGTCAGCCTCGCTGATCGTTCCCTTACCGTCCCAAACGGTATTGATGGCTTTTGCGGAATCGAAGAGCGCTGCGATAACAAACGGCGTATTCAGATCATCGTCCATCGCCGTTTGGCAACGCTCTCGAAGACCTGCTACCTCGATGCCCTTTGTACCTTGTACATTGTCCCCTTGTACTTTCAGCAGTCTTGCATAGGCTTCCTGCATTCGTTGCAGACCTTTCTCTGCGGCTTCAAGGGCTTCAGACGAGAAATCTACGGTAGAGCGGTAATGAGCCTGCAAGATGAAGAAACGAATCACCATCGGACCGAAAGGCTTGCTCAGCAAGGGGTGTTGACCATTGAAGAACTGCTCCAAGGTAATGAAGTTATTGTAGCTCTTACCCATTTTCTTTCCCGCGATAGTGATCATGTTATTATGCATCCAGTAGTGTACGGTCTCATGACCCAAAGCGGCACAAGACTGCGCAATCTCCGCCTCATGGTGAGGGAAGATCAGATCCAGACCACCTCCGTGGATATCAAACTGCTCACCAAGGTACTTGGTACCCATCGTGGAGCACTCCATATGCCATCCCGGGAAACCTTCGCTCCACGGACTCGGCCAATGCATGATATGTTCCGGACTCGCTTTCTTCCAAAGGGCAAAATCATAGCTGTGTTTCTTCTCCTCCTGACCGTCCAACTCACGGGTCTCGGTCACGATATCGTTGAGGTTTCTGCCGCTCAACTTACCATACGGATAATCCTTCGCGTATTTCTCTACGTCCATATACACGCTGCCGTTCGACACATAGGCATAGCCTTTGTCCAGAATCTTCTGCACAAAAGCAATCTGCTCAATAATATGTCCGCTCGCATGAGGCTCGATAGAAGGCGGCAAGACATTAAGGGCTGCCATATCGCGGTGGTAACGGTTGGTATAGAACTGAACAACCTCCATCGGCTCCAACTGCTCCAAACGCGCTTTCTTAGCTATCTTATCCTCGCCTTCATCGGCGTCATGCTCCAAGTGACCCACATCGGTGATATTACGGACATAACGCACTTTGTAGCCCAAAAACTGAAGGTAGCGGTACAGCACATCGAACGTGATAGCCGGACGGGCGTGACCCAAATGGGCATCGCCATACACCGTAGGACCGCATACATACATACCAACGTGTCCCTCATGAAGGGGCTTGAATGTTTCCTTGAATCGAGTAATCGAGTTGTAAATTTCCAACATATAGTTATTTTCAGTTTTAGCTGTGATTAAAACCTTTGCGGCTGCAAAGGTACTGCTTTTTTGGCAAATATGCAAATTTTACCCCCTCTTTTGTGATGAATTTTAATATATTTGTCTTTTTTCTTGCATATTTCGTAAAAAAGTAGTACCTTTGCACCGTTTATGAATAAACTGGCACACATACTGACTAAAATCATCGATTTTTTCTATCCGCCGTTCCGTAAGGTCATGTCGGAGCAACTCTTCCGTTACGCAGCCTGCGGAGGAGGTAACCTCGTGCTCGATTGGATCCTCTATTTCCTCGTCTATAACTTTGTCATCGGGCATGAGAATGTATATTTTGGTCCATTGTCCATTGTCCATTGTCCCTTTGTCCTATGTATCACTCCTCACATCGCCTCGCTCTGCATCGTCTTCCCGATCACATTGCTGACAGGATTTTGGCTCCAAAAGAATGTTACCTTTTCGAGTTCGAACCTCCATAGTGCGCGGCAACTCGGACGGTATGTAGTGATCGTTATGATCAACTTAGCCATCAACTATTTCGGACTCAAACTATGCGTTGAAGCACTCGGTTGGTACCCCACACCTAGTAAGATGGTCATCACTTTAGTTACCGTTGCCATCAGCTATTTGGGACAAAAATACTTTACTTTCGTAAAAAAGTGACGTGCGTGCTTGCGTATGTCATTTTTTTTTCGTAACTTTGCAGCGAATTTTAAAACTTGCATAAATAGGCAATAAACAATAACACTTTAAAACAATACAACCATGTTACACACATTATGCTCAAAGCTTCACACTGAAGTATCTACATCCGAAGTACCGTTCAAGGTTTCGGATCAGTTCTTGGCAGAAAACCAAGTAGTTGCCGTTCTGTCCGGTGGTACAGAGGCACAGTTTGTAGATCTTGTTCGCGCGAAAGAGATTGACTTGAAACGTCCTGTCTATCTGATGGTCAGCGGTTACAGCAACTCGTTAGCCGCAGCTCTGGAGATTTTGAGTTATATCCGTCAGCGTAACGGCATTGCGAAAATCATGCAGCATCCCAAAGATACCGTCTTCCCGGAAGTCTCGGAGACCGCATCCCTCACCCGCGCACCGCTGGAGAAAGTGCTCAAGAACACTACCAAACAGCGTCTGGGCGTAGTGGGCGCTCCCTCGGATTGGCTGATCGCTTCCGGCGCAGACTACAAGGATGTGCTCAAGAAAATGAATTGTGAATTGGTGGATATACCTATTACAGAAGTGAGCAGCTTAGGTGTGGTAGATCCGGGTATGCCGGGTGCCGAAGCTATTTATGAGCGGCTCAAAGAGATCATCGCTAAATATAAGCTGGATGCGATCACCTTGCGTTGCTTCGACCTGCTCTCTACGGTAAAGAACACCGGTTGTATTGCGCTTTCGAAACTCAACGACGAAGGTATTCCTGCCGGCTGTGAGAGCGATATTCCGGTGCTCCTGACCATGGTGGCTTGCAAGAACCTGACCGGCGAACCCGGCTTCATGATCAATCCGGCTCGTATTCAGCCGGACGGACAGATGCTCTTGGCGCACTGTACCATCCCTCTGAAGATGACTACTTCCCATGAGTACACCACCCATTTCGAGTCCGGTATCGGTGTGGCTATCCATGGTGAGTTAGAGCCCGGCGATTACACCCTCGTCAAACTGAGCGGTGACCTGAAACGTCTCTTGGCGGTTAACGTCAAACTGACGCGTTGCCAGTACGAAAAGAACCTCTGCCGTACGCAGGTTTGGATTCAATCGACGCCGATCGTGAGTCAGTACTTCCTGACCGACCCGATTGCAAACCACCACCTCCTCATCAAAGGCCACCATGCTGCCAAATTCTGGCGTGAATAAAAATGTCAAATATAAAATCTAAAATATCAAATATAAAATTTAAATTTTATCTATTATGGTAAGTTACAAAGAATTAGGTCTTGTGAACACCCGTGAGATGTTTGCTAAGGCAATCAAGGGAGGATATGCAATCCCTGCATTCAATTTCAACAACATGGAGCAACTCCAAGCGATCATCAAAGCTTCGGCTGAGACCAAATCGCCGGTGATTCTTCAGGTATCGAAAGGTGCGCGTAACTACGCTAACCAGACCCTGCTTCGTTACATGGCTCAAGGTGCCGTTGAGTACGCTAAAGAGCTCGGTTGGGAGCATCCGCAGATCTGCTTGCACCTCGACCACGGAGACAGCTTCGAACTCTGCAAATCCTGCGTGGACTTCGGTTTCTCCAGCGTGATGATCGACGCTTCTTCTCTTCCCTATGAGGAGAACATCGCCCTCACCAAGAAAGTAGTGGACTACGCTCACCAGTTCGATGTAACCGTGGAGGCTGAGCTCGGCGTACTCGCAGGTGTAGAGGATGAGGTTTCGTCCGCTGTCAGCCACTATACCAAACCGGAAGAGGTAGTTGATTTCGCTACC
>JAFXWI010000042.1 GCA_017542915.1 Paludibacteraceae bacterium | reverse complement strand
CCGATACCCCAATGTGCATTCACGCCGGAAACAGCTTGGTGCAACTGCGAAGCCACACCGCCGCGTACGCCGATCGTGAAGCGATCGTAACCGCTACGGAAGTCCTGCTTCGAGTGAATAGAGTCACCCTTAGCGGCCTCGTGCTTTACGCCGTCAGCAGCAAGAGGTTTCTCCTCTTCAGCCTTAGCAGCCTCAGCGGCTTTTGCTTCTTCAGCTTTCTTAGCCTCTTCTGCCTTAGCGGGCTCTACTGCTTTTGCAGGCTCTGCAGCCTTAGCCTCTTCAGCCTTAACAGGCTCTGCGGCGGCAGCAGCAGTTGCAGCAGCGGCAGCCTTTGCCTCTTCTGCTTTCTTCACTTCTTCAGCAGCCTTAGCAGCTTCGGCTTTCTTACCGTCCTTCACTGCCTGCTCGTATGCCTTTTTCTGGCCGGCTTGCTCTTTCTTAGCCTGCTCGGCTTTCTCTTCTGCCTGACCGTTAACCGGGATCAAGCAGTCCTCGCACATCCAGGAATAGATGTTCATCAACAGCACGCCGTCCGGGAAACGCTTGGTACCCAACTGACGAACCGTATGAACTTTATCCCATACCCAAACAGAAGGAGTCTCACCCGTGCAGTACTTTTGACACTCACGCTTAATCATTACGGAGTCTCCGATAGCCACTTTAAACTCATGTTTCGGAGCTTGTGCTTCTTGAGCCGAAACGGCCGTTGCACAAATCAGGGTGGCTGCAATTAAAATTGATTTAATAGTTTTCATAGAGCTACCTCCTATTCTTATTTAACAATATAACGTAAAGTGGACTTCTCGTCGCCGCTCAAGAGCTCTACCAGGTAGAAGCCATGATCGTTCGCAGCCTTGATCGTGAAGGTCTCCTGTCCGCTTACCTTATAGGTATTGTGGAGCAGACCCTCGGTCGTGAAGATGCGGATCGTGGTCTCTTGGTCCGGATTGAGGTTGAGCACCTTGATGTCCTCACCCGGCATTACGATGCTCGGAGCGAGCAGCGGAGCAACGCCGGCAGGTGCACCACAAACGAGCGTATTCGTACGTCCGTAGAGACCGCAAGCGGTTCCGTTATCTACCTTTACAACAGCGTAGAAGGTACCTACCAGCGGCGAACCATCAGCCTTGTTATACGAATAGCCTTCAACCAAGAACTTATCCGTATTCTCAGGATCCGGAGTTGCACCCAACATCTCGAACCACTCAACCTTCACTGCACCACCAGAGGTGTAGATCGAATCGGTTGCGAAGCCGTACTTAGCGAAGTCCCAACGGTTGATGAGCAACAGACGGTTACCATACTTAGCAATAGCCTTGAGGTCCATCTTAGCCGGGTTATTCAACGTCAGGCTCAAGTAGAGGATACTATCACCCCAGTTTACACCGCCCGGGAAGACAACCGAGTCAGGATTAGCCGTGGTAGACTCGATATAAGTCGAATCATTCTCCGCCCACTTATACATGTTACATGCAGTAATCTTAGCGGTATCGCGCGCGGTATTCAGATAGTTCTTATATACTACGATACCCTTAGACGGATCCGGATCTTGACCTTCCGTACACTCCGTAAATGCGAAGTATCTTACTTTGATACGCTCCGAAGTTACGGTCGGTTGGTTCGTCAAGTCAATATCCTTGAAGGTCTCACTCGGATAAACAGCATATTGCCACTTGATACTCGACAGCGTCTGAATCGTATCGTTGTCATCAGCAGCATACTGTGCTTTCAACCACGTGTCAGCAGTAGTCAGGTCAAGCACAGCATTGCGCTCGATGTCTACTTGATCAGAGATGTCATACGTCTTCGGCTCGCGGAGAACAAAGGCATGAACGGTCGTGATCGAATCATACAGCATCATTCTCTCGTTGTCCTTGATGTTGCGAATCGTATCGTTCCAGAGGGTATCAACGTTGATGGTCTTACCCAGCACGTCGCCACCCTTACATACGAAGAACGTAGTGTCAACGCGTACGGTGTCGCGCTTGATATCAATCTTCTCAATCCAGATATGTGCGTCCTCCGTCGAGTTGAACTCGATGAACATGAGTTGCGGGCTGGAAGCCTTAATGAAGTCAAGAGCGATATCTTTCGTCAAAGAGGAGTCAGCCGGGATGGTCTTCGAGATGTCACCTTGCGACGGGTCACCACACTTGAAGAAGAGCGATGCATAAACCGTGTTCGCATTGGTCTCAGACCAGTTGTCAACGTGGAGACGCAAGCTCTTGCCCTCAGCGAACAACTTAGCGGTATCCAGCGCAGCTACATACCAGGAGTTGCCACCGCCAATCAGGTTCTTCGGGTTCACGTTACCGTGCTCCCAATCGAACGACATTGCGTTGAGGCAGTCGTCACCGGTCGTTTGCGGGGTGATGAGTTTCGCCTTGATGTCCTGGTCGGACTTCACGCGTACATACAGCGTGATCGAATCCTTTGTTACAAAGCGATGGAGCATACTATCGATGTATTCAGGAGCGGTACTGGAGATATCGTACTTGTAACCAGCTTTACGGATAGCGCGGTCGATCAACTCGCGGAGCGTCTTCGTGCCCTTATAAGCCTTGCCACTCTTGTTGATGGTACGTTTGCGAACCGGCATAGCGCAGTTCATCGTATCCTGGAAGGTAGCGGTTACCTCGATAGTAGCCGTACCCGGCAACTCATACTCGAGGCTGGAGTTATCGATGTACTTGTAGTTGTTCTGGATATACGGCAGACATACGCGATACCAGCGGGTCTCACCAGCCTTGATCGAGTACTGTACGTTCGGAACAACGAGTTTAGCCTTCTGCTGCTCCGGATCCGGAGTTTGAGCGGCATACTCACCGTTGAACTTAGTCTCGAATACGAGCGAGTCTGTCGTACGAAGCTTGATATAGAGCTCTACATCACCGACACCGTAGATAGCCTGTGCAGGAATATTATGCGATTTCGTTTGGCCCTTCTTGATGGTTCTCTCACCGCGATCCATGAGCAGGTCATCTTCCTTAACATATTTCGGTTTGTAACCATCGTAAACAGCTACTTTCACTTTCGCATCGCCCTTGCCGGCGTTCTTACCCATTACATACAATACCTTGTTGAACAGGTTCTTGTCTGCCTTGAGGTCAGCCGTCTTAACCTTATACCACATCTCGGTGTTCGGAGCTTGCGTATAGAGCGCATTGACGCGAACAGGAAGAGCATCCTTCGGATCGTTACCGCTGAACGCTTTCACGAGTTCAGCCTTGAACTCGAAGGCACCGGTACCTTTGGTACGGATGATGCGCAGGATGATCGAGTCGTGCTTAAGCACTTGGTCGAAGGTACCTGCAGGAATCGTATCTGCGAAGTGTTGGTTAGCCTTTAGATCTTGGCTCTTACCCATCATCTTCTTTCCAATCGGGAAAGCGAATGCAGCCTCAGCCATGATGGTCTTCGCGGACGAAGAAGCGTCGATCAGGTGAGCTACCGGTTTCATTTTCTCTTCCAGATTACGAACGAGTTCGATCTGGGACTTCGGAATGAGATACCATGCGGTATCAGCCGTCTGGGTATAGGTCTCGTTCCATCTCAGCTCGGTGAGCGTGATGCCATCAGCCTTGATGGTATCAAACGGAACTACCTCGAGTTTGTCAGCCCAGAAGCGGAGGGAAGTACTACCGGATACGTTTACATATACCACACCATCCGTCATCGCCTCGATAGCGCTGTTGCGGATAGTTGCATCCTTTTGTCCGTACGGAGCCAAGGTGAAGTTCTGGAGCGAAGTAGCCTCCTCAAGCGGGCAGTTATATGCCAACTGGATGAAACCTTCGCACTTCGCGTTGTCGCGGTTCTGCATATGGAGCTTGAGGTCATTGCCACTCTCGATAACCGAATGTAAGTCGATTACGTACCAGAGGTTAGCACCGGCAGGCTGCGTGTTTCCGGAAGCCCAGTTGAACGGGATAGCGGACGAGCAACTGGAACCAGCAGCTTCTTCAGTCAAGCGAATTTTCAGCGAGATATCCTCCGTAGTGGTGACACGCAGATAGATCTCATCTTGAACGATGTTCTCGAAGAGGTTACGTGCGATCTGCTTGGAGTAAGTACCCTTAGCAGCAATCGTCAACTCGCGTTTCTGGTTCTCAATCGAATCCGGGCACTCGAGCGAAAGCTCAGCGGTGATCTTCACTGGGTTCGAAGCACTCAGGTTCTCAACGAATACGGTCGGGAACTTAGCGGCTTTCTCGCGCACTTCTTCCATATTAATCTTATACCATACGGTGGTGTCCTTCTTTTGGAATACACCGTTGTCCCAGTTGAACGGCTCAGCTTGCTCACAAGCTTTATCCGGCTCTTTGGTCTGTGCCGGCTTGGTGGTAGCCCAGAACTTAAGATCCTGGTTGGTCTCCAAACCGATCCAAACGGTGTCAGACATCATCGCATAGGTCGAATAACGCAGCGTACGAGTCTCCTCTTTACCGGCTGCAATCGAGTGAGAAATCTCCTGAAGGTCGATATACGGGCAGGAGAATGCCAACGATGCATTTACTTTAGCCGCAGCCGACGGGTTGAGGTTCTTCAAGTGAACAACGATATCCTCGATGTTATCACGTGCGTTAGCGATCTCAACAGCATACCACTGTGTGGTACGAGCCTCTTGCGTATGACCGGACTCCCAGTTGAAGTCGATGTTGGTCTTACAAGCCTTACCCTCACGTACGTGTTTGTAGCGAGCCAAGAACTTGATCGGTTTGTCGGTAGTCGTGAGCAGGAAGATCGAGTCTACGCCGGTCATACCGTCCAACATGTTCTTTTTGTAAACCACGATCTCGTCCTCTTTGGCAGGGATTGTGTAGTTAGCGTTCGTAGTACCGAAAGCGGGGCGCTCGAAAGCCATCTTGGTGGTGACTTTAGCAGCCGTACCATTCTCGTTGCGATAGGTGAATTCCGGCTCATACTTAGCCAGTGCATTCAGGTCAGCTACGCTAAAAGCGTACAGCGTTGTGCCGGCGGGGATGTTTGCACTTTCGATAGTGGTGTCCGCCGGGTTAGCCTTGATCTCAATGGCAGCCGTTCCTGCCGGGATAATCGGCACTACCGGTTGGTCTACCATTTCCACTTTGATCTTCACCGGTTGCTCTAAGTTCTCAATGCTGAAATAGAGCTCATCCGGGTACACACTCAGGATCATGCTCTGCGGGATGGTGTCCTCGATGGACTTACCTGCAGCGAGGGTGTAGTTACGCTTGGTCAAACCGGACGACGGGCAGTCAAGCGACTGACCAGCCTTCACGTTAACGGTGCCGGAACCAGCGTTGGTGATGGTGACTTTCGCATCTTTCTTGAACTTCACCGTGTCTTTGATCTGGGTCAAATCCACTTTCCACCATGCTGCATAACCCTTGGTTTGGGTTGCCTCGGTGTCCCACTTGAGTTCTTTGGCGTCCTTACAGGTCTCATCAAGATCCGAAGCTTCAAACACCTTTGCACTCAAGAGCACCGGGCCATCGGTCGTCAGCGTGAGATAGATCTCCGTCTGGTGAAGACGAACCAGCATCGTTGCATTCGTAGTGTAGATCTGGTGCTCGTGAGGAGTAACGGTGTAGTGTTTCGTCTCCGTCTCACCGGCAACAGTCGCAGTCAGGCTGGCCTTTACCGAATTGTCACGACTGGGGTTCGTCACATACAGCGTCAACGAGGGATTCTCCTCTTCGTAGAGGGGAGCCAAGTCAACATGGTACCATAAGGTACCACCTGGGTGCACATTACCCTGGTCCCAATCAAAGTCAATGGCATTGGCTTTGGTACTACCATCATTACGTCCGACAGCCATCGCGAAGACGGTCATCAATGACGCCATGGTTAGTAAGAAAAACTTCTTCATGTGATTGATTGTTGTTAGTTAATAAATAGAGTTAATTAATAGTTATTTGATTTCTAATCAATTTGTTGTCCTACGATGTTGTATTTTCGCTCATCAACAAAGATGATTATTCTTCCGTTTTGTATCTGTTTGCGGGCGCCTTTTCGGTCCGCATCTACATTCTCAATCGGGGTCGGGTCTTTCACGGTCACTTGGTAACGCTTGGTGCACTGCTTCGGAGCCACGATATCGATGATCGTGTCGCCGTAGTTGAACAGCACTGCGCCCGTCAACTCATGCACTACGCCGCGCTTCAGGTCCTTCGGGTCTACCAAGACGGTGTCGTATATCGGCGTCGGCTCGGTGAAGGTCAGGGTCACATGCTGCGTCGAAAGCGTATCGCGGTTGACATAGATGCCTTCAATAAACGTCGTGTCCGAATTGTACTCACGGCCATTGACGGTCAGGGTCTTGCCGAGACATATCGACTCGTCGATATCGGGCATGCCCTCCGCATATTTCGGATTGGCGAAATAGCGCAAGCGACCGGTGATACCTTCCACATGCGACACATGCACCCATACATCTCGGCCGGCTTTGCGGGCATCCACCAGCATCGCGGAGTCGAACATATAGACGTGCATCGAATCGGTAATCGTCGCGCGGCCTGCTTCTTCGCCATCGCAGCTGTCGAGCGTCAGGCGGATGTCCGCCGGCTGGCTCTTCAGGTTCGCGTGATCGGGTTTATGAATCCAGCGCAAAAAGGCTTTGCCTTTCGACGGGATATTGCTCGCCGGTATGCGGTATACGTTCTCTGCTTCTTCGCACACATAAGTCATCCAAGAGCGCATCTCCATCGGCTTCTCGCAGGTCGAATGCGGGCCATGATTATACGGATAGCAATAGACCGTTCCTACGCCGCCATGCAGCGTATAAGCATGGATACGCGGCTCGAGCGTCTTGAGGTACTCCGCGCTACCGGGCAGCTCGTCGATACGCTTATTGATCTCCTCTACCGGCAATTCATACATACGGTTCGGCGGAACAATCATCGAGAAGGTCGGACGGTGGCTGATACAGAATGCATAGATATCCAGCACCACGGAGTCCGTAGAGAACCAATAAGCGGAGATACCCTGACGTACGTCCGCCATCGTAGCGGAGAACCATACCGATCCGGTCAAGACCGTGTCTATCGGGAAGGCAAACGGTGTCGTGTTATAGGTGCACTCGCAGTAGGTATCAGGCAGCGAGTCTTTATACACCTTCCAGAACTCATCGTCGGCACACGATGTAGCCTGCGCCATCGCTTGCAGCGGGAGCAGCATCAGCATTCCTATGATCCAATGCGTCGTTTTCATTGTGTTATTGAATTTTGGTTCCGAACATATCGTATTTAGCACCGCCGCGAATGATCACTACGCGGCCGTTCTCAATGCGCTTGATGGACACCATCTCCTGCGACACCTGGTCGATATCGGTGGGGAACTCGGTGTTGTATAACTCACCGCAAAGGAAACTGATCTGTACCGCCACATGTCCGGTAGCGATCCATTGGGGATTGTTGGTCACTGTCAGCGGCTCGTACTGGCCCTTGCCGTCGTATTGCACGCTCCAGCGGATAGAACTGATCGGCGTCAGTTGGCCGACATAATGCGCATAGAGGTTCTTCTCCGCGCGGCGCAGGTCGACTAACGCACGATCATGCTCACGCTCCACAATCACGCCCTCCATGTAATCCCACTCCGCCGGCGACTCGAACACATAGGGACGATAGCGACGAATCACGCCGCCCGCCATCAGCTCCTCGTGCTCCGTATTGAAACCGCGGCAGAAATACGCCGTATCGTACGATCCGCAATTGTGCTCTATCGTCAGATGCAACGTCACGATCGAGTCGCAACCGGCAGCATTCATCAGCACATGCGTATAGTCGCCGCTTGTAGCCAAGGTCTGGCTATACCACCTGAACGATTCACAAACTACCGCGGTCGTATCACCGAAGGTGGTAGTACATGTTGCTTGCTCTATCGTCAGATGCAATGTCAGGATCGAGTCACATCCTGCAGCATTCGTCAGCACATGCGTATAGTCGCCGCTTGTAGCCAAAGTCTCTTCATACCACGTGAACGAATCGTAAGCCACAGCAGTCGTATCACCAAAGGTGGTAGTACATGTTGCTTGCTCTATCGTCAGATGCAATGTCAGGATAGAGTCACATCCTGCAGCATTCGTCAGCACATGCGTATAGTCACCGCTTGTAGTCAAAGTCTCTTCATACCATGTGAACGAATCGTAAGCCACAGCAGTCGTATCACCGAAGGTGGTATTACACATATAGGGAGCAGCGTTAATGACGGCGCTCTCATGCGCCTTAATCTCAACGATCTTATCTCCCTCGCCTTCCTCCACCGTCCAGCGCCAAGCCATGCCGCAGTCGGCAAACACCAACTCCGCCTTGATCGTATCGCCCAGCGACAACGCCGCTGGTATCGGGCCAAAAGCCTCGGAGGACGTATAGGTCACCACCGCCGGCAGACGCTCCTCGTCGAAACGGATATAATTGCTTCCGCTCTGGACCGTCAGCATCGTCGGCTCGGTGATGGGATTCGCCTTATCCGCCGTGATGCCGGCAGGCACCAACTGCTGCGCACAAAGCATACTCGACATAACGAGCAGCAGGCAAATCACTATATGTGCACGTATATCACGCATATACACGAAAATTCAGTGCGCAAAAGTACAAAAAAGTTTTCAATTGCGCAATTTTTTTGTTTCTTTTTATTGATTTTCGTCGATTTTTCTACAAATTTACGACAATTTCGTCCGTTTCTCCCACTAATGTGTATTTTCCGGCGGGTAAATCGGAGAGCGAATACTTCGTTTCCGGTTGCAAATCCTCGATGGTTTTGACCACCGCGCCCGACTCATCTTTGATGAGAATCGTTTGCGCTTTATTTACCTCAACAAATGGCTTTTTATTCTCATCACAAGCCACCGTGATGGTGTTCGTCGGATAAACCGGATCGGTCTCCTCGGGAGCATCGGAAGTGATCTCCATCTTTGCTTGCGCTCCCGTCCAAAAGAGAATATACAGGAATCCGTCTCCATCAACGTATTTCTCAAATGTTTCCAACTGCTCCTTTGTCAGCGTCCACGTGCCATTGGTCGGGACTTCTGCGTTTAAGAACACATGCTCATCGGTTGTCGAGTTCGCGAAAGAGCAGGTATCGCCCATGTATATCTGACATTTGGTACGAGTATTTTTCCATTCGAAAGTCATATCCCCGCCCTTCCAATGGTTGTAATAGATCCGATAGAATACACTTCCGTTTTGATATTTCGTGACGGTTATTTCCTGTCCTTTGGAAATCAGTTTGGCTTTGGCTGAACAGGGAGAGGGACTCTGTTTAGACGCCGTGATAGTGGTCGCCTCCGAGCATACGAAACGCACATATAAATACTGCTCTGTTGCCTTTTTCCATAACTCTTTCAACTCCGTGCTCGTCAGCGGCAAGAGATGGCCGTCATCCGCGGGATTGAACGCATAGGTAGCGAGCGTATGCTCCTCTGAGAAATCCGGATCGGAAGCAATCGTCATGCTAAACAGGTGCATCGTCGGGGTGCTGAACTCAATATCCTCCACCCATGAATTCGGTATGGCATAAATATCGGTCTCATTGGCGCTGAGCGCATACGCACGATCATAGCGCATCAGGGTAGCGTTTTTGCGCGGAGGTACGGTAGGTATTTTCGTGATCTTCACGCCTCCCGGCTCCTCACTGTAGAACTTCGCGAAGAACATACCGGCTTCATTCGGATAATTCACCGTATCGCTGACATATTTCATCAGCAGGTCGCTCGTCACCTTCCATTTATCTCCGGGTTGCAAGGGGTTAGAGGGGCTATTCGGTCCGCCATCCATGATAGCTCCATCCGTTGCGCTGGTCGGATCAAACGTACATTTGTTGGCGATAGAAAGAATACATGGCGAGGTGCCGTACCACTCATATTGGATAGAATCATATTGCCATTGTACGTAAGGCACAATCACATAACTCTCCTTATCGTTGGCCTCCACGGGTATCGAATCGCCGAAATGGGCAATCTTAGCCACATCTACACAGGTGGAGAACATATCATCGGGGGCTATACTCATAGAACCGGCCGCATGATAAGTCACTTTAATCATCACATCCACGTTATAATCGATACCCATCTGCAACAACAGGTCTCGATAGGACTTACCGACGGAGATATAATACGCCAGTTTGCCGTCTATTCTCGTTGTCTCCAACGGGGGTTTATGCGGCATAGGCATACTGATTGTTCCTCCTTTACAGAACAACATACAGATGATCGGATCCGAGTACACACGACTGGTACAACTGAAGTCCATCTCCACTTCCGGAGCCGGGTCGGACTCGTTCTGCGGGATGAAGTACACTGCCAAAGGCAAGTCGAATGTTCCGGCGGTGTACCACACCGTCTGGGACGATGTGATCTCCACCTGAAAGTCCTTCGTAATCGGAATCGCCTTATAGCAAGTCGATCCGTCCTTTTGTGCGTACGCGGGCACGCCCGTTCCTATTAGTAATAGGGCGCATGCGCATATGAAAGCACTATACAATCGTTTCATAACTGTGTGATTTTAGAACACTTTATCACGTGCCGGTGCCGGTGACGGATCAGGTACCGGGCCCGGACCCGGTGGCAAATCGGAACCTGTCTTCATCATTGCCTGCGGGGCACACACCAAGATCTCCACACTTGGCGTTACATATATCTTGAGTTTTTCCATAATCATTTTGCCTTTTGTCCGGTTACACTATAAATTTCTCCGTTACGGATGATATATACCTTATCATTTACGAGCACCTTGCGAACAGCCTCGCCGTTCTGGACGGTTGTCTCCTCGATACCGGTAGTAATCTGCGGAGCTTTCTTCACGATACGCAAGCCATAGTGCGTATTGGTTCCCTTCTCCAGAGATGCCACATAACCTCCGTAGCTGAGGTTCCATATAGCCTCACCGTCATACGTCAGATAAAGCATCGTCTCGTCATTCGGTTGGTCATCGATAAAGAGGTCATATTCGCCATTCTTCGGCGCAAAGATACCCAGCGGATAATCAGCTGTGTTGGCATATCCGGCTACGGTGTTGACACACATCTTTTCTCCATAGCGATTAATCCACATCTGGGGAGCCTTGTCACTCACGCCCATCTTCACGAGGTCTTGACCTATGACATACTCGTTCTCCGTCTTCTCCTCGTCCATGCGAACAATCACACGGTCGGTCACATCCGCATCGCTGGCCGCCAACATCAAGTCATAGCGCGTAATCGATACCTGCTCTTTCGCGCGGCGTCGTGCAAGAGACGGAGCACTCACTTCTACCGAGCTCGTCGAAGGCACTTGTACGAAGACCGGTTGGCCAACCACGAGTTTCTCGCTCAAGTCAAACACACTATACAGTTGTTTTATCGGATCGCTATACACTTGACCGAAATAAACCTTTACACTACTTAAGTCAATGCGAGCATGGTAGGTGGCGGGGTTAGCAATACCGTTCCAGTGCTTATCTGCCTTAATGGGAGAATCATGTTCAGTTACTTGCAGACCAGTCGTATGGACTGGCGCATTTGTACGCTTTTTGAAACGAATCACATCCGCATCCGAAGTGAGGTAAATCATATACGCGACTCCAGGCTCCATCACAGGATACTCTTTTTCTGTGTGAGCAGCATAGTAGTCCTCTACGTAGGTCCATGCTTTGTTCTCGCCTGTTGTTGCACGATGCTTGCCATCATAGAAAATCAAATCGTACGTTTCGCCCAGTCTCTGCTGCACGTATTCATCTCCTATCTTAAGATATACACCGTTTACCTGATAAGCCGGTACTAATACCTCCCAAGGCACGGCCACCGCATACCAAGTACGAGCCTTAAAGCCTCCCGTATGCGTAAGATCGAAGTAAGCGTTTGACGGAACATCTATACCACCAGCAAACTCACCAGACGCATTTTTCCCCCTAATAATCTCTCCGGAAGTGCTTTCAGATGCCTGTAGGATGAGCTCAGTCGTAGTAAGTGTCTTACCATACTCTATATTCAATTTACCATCTGCGTGTACGATTGTAGTCGTTACGGATTCGTTGGAGTTAATGGTGATCTGCTTCTCATGTGTTTCGCCTACTTCCAGTACATCCGAACTAGCAATGTGCCACGTAGCTGTGTAAGAACGGTCGCCCGTGGAACCAGCGGCGATGGTCACTGTCGCAGTAGCACCACTCAGGCCCGTTCCCGTCCAACCATCGAAGGTATAGCCGGATTTCGTCGGGTTGTTCAGCGTGATAGCCTCACTCTCGATCGTATATTCTGTCGGGTTGGCAGAGGTTACGTTACCGCCATCCAAGTTATACGAGATAGTGTAGTTTTGTAGTGTCCACTGTGCCACACAGGTTGTTCCATCGAGAGGCATTGTACTCGGTACTTCCGGACTCCAATTTGCAAACGTATAACCCGTTCGGGTCGGATTCGCCGGAGGCGTTACAGACGTTTCATAACCCTGAGTAATAGATGCTACCTCAGTACCACCGTTGCTATCGAACGTAATCGTGTAGTTCACCGGTGTCCATGTTGCCGTGTATTCTGTATCAGCAGCAGGCATCGTAGCTACGGGAATTACCACGCTCGTACCATTGCTCCAACCTGCAAAGTCATAACCCGTCTTCGTCGGAGTATTCGGAGCAATGATTGCTGCACCATACTTCGTGCTACCCGTAGTATAACTACCTGTCAGCGCATCTCCGTCCGTAACCCAAGACAGAGCATAACTCTTACGCGTGTAATTATAGGTTACCACAAGCGAGCCATCCGCAAGGATAGTTACCGTCTGAGCTGCCGGAGCTTCAAAGCCCTCGTAAGACTTGCGAGCAGGAGTTACCTCAGCT
>JAFXWI010000041.1 GCA_017542915.1 Paludibacteraceae bacterium | reverse complement strand
CCGAGAAACGACGGAACGGGTCTGGGTGACTACTTGTTAGGCGACGAGCAGATCAACTGTATGGCTGTGGACGGTGGTAACCGCATGTGGATCGGTACCGCTACATCCGGTGTCTATGTGATCGAAGATGACACCATCACAGCAGCACATTTCACGGAAGACAACTCCATGCTGCCGTCCAATAACATCCTCTCTATCGCTATCATTCCTGAGACCGGAAACGTGTTTGTCGGAACAGATAAAGGTATAGCTTCGTATCTGAGCGATGCCAGCGAGCCGAACGAGAACATGAAGAACGCCTATGCGTTCCCTAATCCCGTCAAGCCCGACTACGGCGGCATGATCTCCATCACAGGACTGATGGATAATTCGGAGATACGTATCGTAGATGCAGGCGGTAACTTGGTCTGCAAGACGCGCAGTAACGGTGGTACTGCTGTTTGGGACGGCAAACTGCCGGACGGACGACGTGCTACAGGAGGCGTCTATACTGCGCTCTGTAACACCAAAGGCGGACATACAGCCGTTAAGATTCTCATCATTCGCTAATCCCACCATTACGGACAAGTAAAGGGTGTGCCATTCGTGTAATGACACACCCTTTACTTGTCTCTTTTGCGGAACTTAGCCTTTGATGAGCTTCATGAACTCTTCGCGGGTCTTAGCTTGATTAAAGACTCCCGTGAAATCGGAAGTGACGGTCATCGCGTGCTGTTTCTGCACGCCACGCATCTGCATACAGAGGTGCTCGGCTTCGATGACGACCATGACGCCTAAGGGATCAAGGGTCTTTTGGATACAATCCTTGATTTGGGTAGTGAGACGCTCCTGAACCTGCAAACGACGTGCGAAGACATCCACTACACGCGCGATCTTACTGAGACCGGTGATACGTCCGTTCGGGATATACGCCACATGCACTTTCCCGAAGAAAGGCAATATATGATGCTCACAGAGGGAGTAGAAATCGATATCTTTGACCACCACCATCTGCCGATAGTCCTCCTCAAAAAGGGCGGAACGCAAGATAGCATCCGGATCTTCGTGATAGCCTTTGGTAAGGAACTGCAACGCTTTACCCACACGATGCGGGGTTTTGAGCAGCCCTTCACGGGTCGGGTCTTCGCCTATCTGACGTAAAGTCTCCTCCACCGACGTAGCGACTGCTTCCGTCACGGCAGGATTAGCATGAAACTCTTGTAAATCCATTATTGCAACACTTGTATTTTATCGCGCACAATATACGTCTCTCCCACCATGTTGGGGAACTGCTGCACGAATAGTTTCTTGTACTCTTTAGCTTCGTCGACCGTACGGAAATCACCGATACGCACTTTCCAAAACGGCGATGCATACTGCACATAGACCGTGTGGCTGACCACCTCTTTGAGCTTCGTTTCCAACTCCAAAGCTTCGGATTTGGCATACTGCTGCTGGTTAGAGGAATAGACCTGAACACGGTAACCGTCTATCTCAATCCACTCACGTCGACCGTCCATCACTCCTTGTAAGAGCAATGCGACCGTCGAGTCTTGTACCACCTCTACATTGGGCATCGAGTCCAACAGGTTCGGACGCGATACCACTACGGGCATATTTGATTCGTCTGCGCGGATCTGCATAGCAGCCAACACAACGAATAGGATACTGAATAATTTGATATGTTTCATCTTTCCCTTTTTTCTTTCTCTCATTATTACAAATCTCGTGCCATCAATAACGGAACGAACTACCGCCGACGAACTCACGCAAGAACGATGTGGGCGGAATCTCACGCTCCGGAACAGGCATGAAGTACTGCAGGAACTTAAGCAAACGGTGTGCTTCCGTATATTCCTCGCAGAACTTAGGCACTTCTTGCAGGATCGGCTCGGCGTGGCGTTTGAGTACTGCGAACTCAAAGATCAGCGCAGAGTTAAACATCACATCGGCTTCCTCTTGGAACGGATATACCCATTTCTGCTCGCCACGGATGACGGACGGACAGCGAGCGATGGTCTCACGTGCCGAGAAACCTCGGTACTTATAGTCACGTACGATACGGCGCAAGAGACGGATGTCCGTAGTCGGAATCCAGTTATGGTTATCGATATTAATGGTCGTCAGCGCGGAAACGAAGATCTTGAATGTCAGGCTCTTATCCACATCCGGCAAGATGCACGGATTGAGCGCATGCAGACCTTCAATCACCAAAACGGAATCTTTCTGCAACTTCAGTTTGCGTCCCTTGAAGACACGCTCTCCGATGGTAAAATCATACGTCGGCAGATCCACTTCCTTGCCGTCCAAGAGATCATGCATCTGTTGGCGGAAGAACGGCAGATCGACCGCATTGACCGTCTCGAAATCGTATTCTCCGTTCGCGTCACGAGGAGTGTCCACACGATTGACGAAATAATCGTCCATGGAGAGCACCTCAGGCTTGATACCATCTACCAGCAACTGGATTTGCAGACGTTTGGAGAACGTGGTTTTACCGGAAGACGAAGGACCGGAGATAAACACGATCTTCGGCCGTTTCTCCGCGATAGCATCCGCCGTCTGTGCAATCTTCTTCTCGTGCAGAGCCTCAGCCAACTTGATCATTTCAAAGGATTTCTTATCCTTGCAGGCTACGTTGAAATCGCTCACATTATTGATACGCAGCAGTTTGTTCCAGCGGTTATACTCTTGGAAGATAGAGAACATCTTCTCCTGCGGAATAGAGTCCTCGAGAATAAGCGGGTTCGTACGATTCGGAATACGGATAAGCATTCCGTCTTTGAACGGCTCGACGTCGAAGAGCGTCACATAGCCCGAACTCGGCAGCAGTACATTCGAATAATAATCGATGAAATCGCCCATACGGAAGTAACGGCAGTACGGGTTTCCAAGGGTCTCAAAGATCGAACTCTCGTTGTTGAAACGAGCCGCGAACATCTGAATGACCTCCTTGGTCTGCTTCTCTTCCTCATAGATCGGACGATCCTCGGCAACGATCTGACGCATACGTTCCTTGATAGCAGCCACCATCTCAGGCGTCACAACCGGCGGCGTAGCTTGGTCTTCCAAGTCCTCGTTTTTGTTGATATGCCATTGGAGCGTGCAGTAGTAACCTTTGCTGATAGGATGCTCCACACGCAAGTCCATCTCAGGGTACAACTCATTCACCGCACAAGCGAACACCATATTCAAAGTACGCACGTACACGCGCATACCACTCGGCGAACTGGCATCCAAGAACTCCACATCTTTGGGTTTATAGAGCAGAAAATCGAGGTTCTCCACTTTGTAGTTCACGTGTGCCGCAATAATCGGATACGGCAGCTGGATACCTAACAGGTCTTTGAGCTCGATGAGCGAAATACCGCGCGGTACCTCATGATAAGTGTGGGTGTTCTTGCAATAAACAGTGATGGTCGCTTCCATAACGATTAGCAATTTTTAATTAACGAATTGATTTCCAATGCCTGTTGTAGAAGTTTTTTCATGTCGCTCAGACGCACTTGGTTAGCAGCGTCCGAGATAGCTTTTTCGGGTTCGGGATGCGTCTCGATAAACAGACCGTCAATGCCCACAGCCAATGCGGCACGCATCAGGTAAGGTACCATCTCACGGTTTCCGCCTGTTATACCTGCTTGCGAGGACGGTTGTTGTACCGAGTGCGTAGCGTCGAACACCACCGGACAACCGAACCGGCGCATCTCGACCAAAGAAGTCATATCCACCACTAATCGTCCGTAACCGAACGAGCTGCCACGTTCCGTCAGCCAGATACGGCCGTCGGCAGCTGCGCCGGTAGAGACTTGTTCTATCTTGGATATCGCTCCTCCCATATCCCAGGGAGCCATAAACTGTCCCTTTTTGACATTCACAATACGTCCTGTCTGAGCAGCGGCTTGCAGCAAATCGGTCTGACGGCTGAGGAAAGCAGGAATCTGCAGAACGTCTGCCACTTCCGCTACCGGCGCACACTGATGACTCTCGTGTACATCGGTAACAATGGGCAGCCCGAACTGCGTCTTCACCTCCTGCAAGATACGCAGACCTTCCTCCATTCCCACACCGCGAGCCGACGCCGAAGTGCGGTTCGCTTTGTCAAACGAGGACTTGAAATACAGCGTTATTCCCAAGTCATAGCAAAGACGGTTCAGCGTCTCTGCTGTCTGCATAACTATGTCTCTATTTTCGATGGCGCAAGGCCCTGCTATCAAGAACATATTACTCTTTATCATCCGCTTTGCGTTGAGCGAGCGGCGAGTCATCCACCGGACGATAGCCTTTTGCCCACTGTACTTTCAGTTTACCTTCTCCACCTTTCTCATTGCCCGGCAGCCAACTCTGTGCAAGGAAGAACATCGGCTCTTTCGGCATACGGTTCGGCAGACGGAGAACCTCCATATCGTTGACATACCAAATCAACTCGTCATTGGTCCAACGGATCGAATAGACGTAGTACATCGAGCGGAGCATACCGGTCAGATCCACCATCTGCGAGCGGTCACCATTGACCAGACCCATCTGGTGTACATCGCCGTTGTAGTGGTACAACGCAATAATAGGACTGCCGGGTTTGCCCGTGGTCAGACCGAAGAAATGATGACCGGCTCCTTGGCAACGCACTTTTGCCATGAACAGACCACGTTCCTGCGAGAATGCCTCTTTGCTGTTCATCACATCGGAAGTGAAGTCAAACACATGCTCTGTGAAACCTCTGTGCTCATCCCATGCTACTGCTTTCTTGCTCTCTGCGCGGGTCTCGATATCCATACGTCCCTCAGCGAAGAACGTGTTCTTACCATTGTTGTAAGCCTGCAACTCTGACGTACGCGAGTGACCATCTTTCATAGCAGGATTAGCGTATCCGAAACCGGGTTTCCAGTTCTTATTGGAGCTCATCAGATCCTCGAAAGAAGGACGGAACAACTCAGCCCAGTCTATCTTCTCTTTACGCTGATTGAAATAGAACTTGATATCGTCGGAGTTAGCGAGCTCGTTGAAGCGCTGCTCTTTCTTGTACTCCTCGGTACGTTTCCAACGCTTGCTGTCCGCCCAGAACTCATTACGTTTCTGGAAATCCTCGGTGTTGATCTCTTTCTCCAACTCGTTCAACTGAACCAACTCCTGCGAGTTCTGCACTTTCATGTAGTTCTTGTAAAAAGCGGAACGGAAGATCATGTTGTACATAGCGCGTTCGGTCTTGCTCACGCTGTTATCAGCGGCATTCTGGAACGCCTCACTCTCACGGAACCTCAGAGCTGCTTGGAAAGTGTCGCTACCTTTCGCATAGTTGTACATCTTGATACGCAGCAACGATGCCAATTTATCGTGTGCGTTCACTTTACGACCTTCTTCGGTGTCTTTGTACTTACGGTTAACGAGCTCGTTGCGGCGCTCTTGGAAATCGCTGCTTTCTACGAGTTTCTTCAACTCAAGATACTCCGCCAACTCAGGCGATTTTTCAATCTGCCGATAGCGTTTAACACGTTCTTGGAGGTCTTTAATGGCTTGCTCATACGCATCCGTAGAGAGCATTTTGCCGGTTAATCTGGCTGTGAATAGATTCATAATATGAATGATTATTTTTAATGATTTATCGCATTTATTAACTCTTCTATGGCATCCACAAAGAGCGGTTTGTAGCTTTCTTGCTCTGGGATGAAATGGAGACTTCGCATGAGTTCGATCTGCTGTTTGAGAGGCTCATAGAAACCTTTGTAGTTGAGCACAATGGTCGGTTTCCGATGTTCTCCCACGATAGCAGAGGAAGTAGCGTCCATCATCTCATCGAGCGTTCCGTAACTACCGGGCAGACAAACGATGACGTCGGCTTCGTCACGCATCCGCTGCTTTCGTTCGGACATATTCGCTACTTCGATCAGATCATCGCAGTTGTTCGCTTTGCGTCCGCAGGCTATGATACGTCTTGGGATCACTCCCACCACCTGTCCGCCTGCTGCTTTGGTAGCATTGCTGGTACGCGACATCAGACCGCCCGTAGCACCACCATATACCAGCGTGTGCCCGTTCTCGCCGATCCACGTTCCCAATGCATCTCCAAGAGCCAGATACTCTTCAGGTATCGCATCCTTTGCCGAACAATAAACTGCAATTTTCATCCGTTCACTCATTTTTATCTCTTTCGAAGCATTTCTCCGATTTTGGAATTTGTCTTGAGCAGATTTGGTTTTTCCGGTGAGGGAGTTATGCGGGCATAATAACCGAACCGAAAGACCAAAGATGCCAAGAGAAAACCAAAATCAAGCGTCGATGTTAGCGTATGTAGCGTTTTCTTCAATGAACTCGCGTCTTGGCGCTACATCGTCACCCATCAGCATCGCGATGATACGATCTGCCTCAGCGGCGTTCTCGATGGTCACTTGCTTGAGCACACGACGAGCCGGATCCATGGTGGTCTCCCAGAGCTGCTCATCGCTCATCTCACCGAGACCTTTGTAACGCTGCGTCTTGATCTGCTTCTCATCGCCGTTACCGTATTTCTGGATGAAATCGAAACGCTGTTGATCATTCCAGCAGTACTCGCTGTAGTTACCTTTCGAGCACTTATAAAGCGGCGCACAAGCGATATAGAGGTGGCCTTGCTCAATCACCTCTTTCATATGACGGAAGAACAGAGTCATAATCAGAGTAGCAATATGCGCACCATCAACATCGGCATCCGCCATGATGATCACTTTGTGGTAGCGGATCTTGGAGAGGTTGAGCGCTTTCGGGTCCTCTTCGGTTCCGAAAGTGATACCGAGCGCCGTGAAGATGTTACGTACCTCTTCGGACTCGAACACCTTATGCTCCATCGCTTTCTCCACATTCAGGATCTTACCACGAAGCGGCAGAATAGCTTGGTGAACACGGTCACGTCCGGTCTTTGCGGTTCCGCCTGCAGAGTCTCCCTCGACGAGGAAGAGCTCGCACTCGGCTGCATCTTTCGATACGCAGTCTGCCAGTTTACCGGGCAGACCACCACCGCTCAACGGACTCTTACGCAACACGCTCTGACGTGCGTTACGGGCTGCGATACGAGCCTGAGCTGCGAGAATGACTTTCTCTACAATCTTCTTCGCATCATCCGGATGCTCCTCGAGGTAGTTCTGCAGCGCCTCGGCTACTGCACTCGAAACCATACCGGCTACCTCGGAGTTACCGAGCTTGGTCTTCGTCTGGCCCTCAAACTGCGGCTCTGCCACTTTCACAGAGATGACAGCCGTCAGACCCTCACGGAAATCGTTCGGATCGATGGTCGAGTTACCGTCTTTATCTTTGAGTTTCGCTTTCTCCAGCATCTTGCTGTCCTCGGCGTATTTCTTCATCACACGGGTCAGCGCAGCGCGGAAACCGGCTACGTGCGTACCACCTTCGATAGTGTTGATGTTATTGACATACGAGTGTACGTTCTCGTTGAAATCGGTATTGTAGATCATCGCAACCTCTACCGGCGTACCGTATTTGTCAGTATTGAGGTGAATCACCTCGCTGATGAGCGGCGTACGGGTACCGTCGATGTAACGCACGAACTCACTCAGTCCCTTTTCCGAATAGAAGGTCTCCTTCTTGCACTCCGTCACTTTGGAGCCGTCCTCGAGGGTCTTCTCTACCATGACGCGTTTGTCTTTGAGCACAATCCTGATTCCTGCGTTCAGGAACGCGAGCTCACGCATACGGTTGGCAAGGATCTCCCAGTGATAAACAGTCTCCGTGAAGATCGTATCGTCCGGCCAGAACTGCACAAACGTACCGGTCTTACGCTGCTCCCAGTTACCGATTGCTTCTGCCTCGCTAATCACATGAACAGGTGCCAACGGTTTACCTTTCGCATAATCCTGACAGTGAATCTGTCCGTCACGATAGACCTCTACGTGCATCTTGGTCGAAAGCGCGTTCACGCAACTCACACCCACACCGTGAAGACCACCGGATACCTTGTAGCTATCCTTGTTAAACTTACCACCGGCATGCAGCACGGTCATTACCACTTCCAGCGCAGACTTATGCTCCTTCGGGTGCATATCTACCGGAATACCACGACCGTTATCCTGTACGGTAATAGAGTTATCCTCATTGATATGAACGGCTATCTCGTCGCAGAAACCGGCGAGCGCCTCATCAATGGAGTTATCGACGACCTCATAAACAAGATGGTGCAGACCCTTGAGCGATATATCGCCGATATACATCGCAGGTCTCTTACGCACCGCCTCTAATCCTTCGAGCACTTGAATACTCGATCCATCATACTTTTCTTGTTGTTCTTCCATTATTTTTTAGTAAATCTTATTATTTATTCAACTTAAAGTATTTGTAGTACGGGCGCGCTATTCGCGCGCACACATAAATCGGGTGCAAAGATACAAAAAAAAATTGACATACACAATAGTGTATGCCATTTTTCTGCATTTTTCGCTTAAAATTCTACTTTTTCACCTAT
>JAFXWI010000006.1 GCA_017542915.1 Paludibacteraceae bacterium | reverse complement strand
GGTGAAAAATGGTCAGCATGAAATGGCAAAAGCAAAAGTCGGCGCCGCAGGAATTGAGTATATCCAAGGCGCATTGAAACGACCGAAAAAGTTGAACGGTCACAATCACGGAAATTATCTGGTGGCAACCCACCGCAGTGCACCAACCGAGAACCCGGACTGCCAACGTCTGTACACGTTCGACTCCGACCGCTATAAGCGCACCACTCCGGTGACCGCCAAGGAGACCAAGGTTCGTTCTCGTTTCGCTGCCGTTCGTGCAGCCGTAGCGGAGCGTGCAGGCGACCTCTCGAAGATGTCCGCTGACCAGCAGGCTTTCGCGGCTCAGAAAGACCTCGCCGATGGCAAAAAGACCATGCGTGCCTACCTCTGGAAGATCTGCGGCGAAGCGTACGATCAGGAGCACAACGGCTAAGCCGAATTCACAATTCACAATTCACAATGTACAAGGCGTCCTATAGGGGTTTGTACAAACTGAAAAGTCCGTACGTATTCTTTTAGTCCGTACCAAACTCCGCGAGCCCTTTGTGATTTGTGAATTGTACATTGTGAATTGAAAAAAGGAAAAATCGCTCAAATCGGGCGATTTTTCTCTTTTTTCTTGCATATTTGCAAAAAAAGTTGTATCTTTGCAGCCGCAAATAAAAATGGACTAACTACTAACGACTATCGACTCAAAGATATTCATTATTAATTATTCACTATTAATTATTTAAACAAATCTAATTATGTCAAGCGTAAACAAAGTTATTCTTATTGGCAACGTCGGCAATGATCCCGAAGTTCGTTATTTAGACCGCGGCGTTGCGATCGCTAATTTCAATCTTGCTACCACTGAGCGTGGCTACGTGATGCAGAACGGTACTCAGGTGCCGGATGTAACCGAGTGGCACTCTATCGTTCTTTGGCGCAACCTCGCGGAATGGGCGCAGCAGAACATCCGCAAGAGTATGAAAGTGTATGTGGAGGGTAAACTCAAAACACGTTCGTGGGAGAAAGACGGGCAGATCCGCCGCAAGACGGAGGTGATTGCCGAGAATATACAGATCCTTCATCGTCCTGAGCAGTACCGCCGCAATGATGGTCTCCAGACTCCGACGAATGATTCAGCGGAAGAGGCTCGCGACGAGGCTCCTCAAGTTCAAGAGCCACAAGAGACCCAAGGCGGATTCTTCAATAATCTCTTCTAATGACGAACAAAGAGCGCTATAGTAAGTGGGTAGAGCAGCAGGAGTTTGTGCCCATTATGATGACCCCATGGTGGTTAGATGCTGTCTGTGCCGGTAAGGAGTGGAATGTGCTCTTTGCCGAGGACGAGCAGGGCGAGATCTTGGGCGCGATGCCTTACTTATTGCGCAAACGTCTCTGGCAGAAGTTCATCATCATGCCCCAACAGACGCAGACCGGTGGTATATGGGTCACGGCGGAGGTGACAGCCGACAAATGGAAAACGGCGGAGGTATGCCGTCAGATCAAAGAGCAGTTGGATCAGATGGGCTTGGCGTATTACTATCAGCAGTACATGCCCGGCAGTCTCTGCGTGGATGCGATGCGTGCCTTAGGTTTCAAGACCCATGAGCGCGTCACCTATCGCGTGGATGACCTGAGCGACCTCGATGCGGTGATCAATGCTTTTAGCAAGAACAAACGCCGTCAGCTCCAGAAAGCCCTCAGTCTGCATGCCGAGCGGACATTGGATGTGGAGGAGTTCTATCGTTTCCACAGCCGTTGGATGCAGGCTCGCAAGCGTGAGTTGAGCTATTCGCGGGAGTTCCTCTTGGTCTTGGAGCGCAAGGCAAGGCGTCTGGGGCAATGCGAGATACTGAGTATCTGCAATGCGGACGGTAAACCCTATGCGGCGGCTTTCCTCGTCTGGGATCAACATTATATGTACTATCTCATCCCTGCTTTCGACCCTGCTTTCAAGGAGTCCGGTGCGAGTGCGCTGCTCGTCTTGGAGGCGATGAAACTGGCGCGGGAGAAACATGTGCAGTTTGATTTCGAGGGCTCCATGGATCGCGGTACGGCTAAGCACTACAAGCAGTTCGGTTCTACCCCGACCAAGTATTACTCCGTGGAGAAGTACTACAAGCCTTGGTTCCGCCTCGCTATCTGGTTCCAGAAACTCAGCGAGTGGAGGTTTAGATAATGTACAATGTACAATGTACAATTTACAAGGCGTCCTATAGGGTTCTGTATAAACTGAAAAGTCCGTACGTATTCTTTAAATCCGTACCAAACTCCGTAAGCCCTTTGTGAATTGTGAATTGTGAATTGTGATTTTATGAAGGTACTTATTTTGACACCTTGGTATCCATCGGATACGGATGCAATGAGCGGTCTCTTCGTGCAAAAGCACGTAGAGGCCGTTCGTGCGCAAGGGGCAGAGGTACGCGTGATCTTTTCGCAAGGATGGCGTGACACTTGGAACCAATGGCGAGCCATAGAGAGAGAAGGGTGGTTGCCCGATGTCGTGCAGCTGAACGTCATACAGAAACAAGGACTGTTGGCGCTTTGGCTCAAACGACGGTTCGCTATACCTTATATTATTATAGAGCATTGGAGCGGTTATCTGCCCGAGAACGGACAGTTCCGACAGATGTCCTCCCTCCAAAAACGCTTCTATCAGCGTATCGCCTCGCAGGCGGAGATGATCCTGACGGTCAGTCAAGCGCTGCAACGCGCGATGCAGTCCAACGGCATCAAAGCCAAATCGTGGGGCACGATCGATAATGTGGTGGATGAGTTTTTTAAGCTGTCAGCATTCAGCTCTCAGCATTCAGAAAAGAAGACTCTCCTTCACGTGAGCTGTTTCGACGAGAAAGCCAAGAATGTCAAAGGACTCTTGCGGGCAGCGAAGATGCTGTCCGAGAGGCGGCAGGACTGGTCATTGGTGCTGGTCGGAACAGGTGTAGATTATAGGGACGTGCGCGCGTATGCGGACGCGTTGGAGATCCCCGAGGGCTTGTTATGCTGGACAGGCGAACTGACACCGCAAGAAGTAGCAAACGAGATGCACCGCGCTGACGCACTGGTGCTAAGCAGCCGCTATGAGACCTATGGGGTAGTCCTTGCCGAAGCCGCTACGGCTCGGCTGCCGATCCTCTCCACGCCCGTGGGCATTGCCGAAGAGGTGGCGGATTTGATCGTGCCGCAGGAGGTAGCGATCTCCAAACCCGGGCGTTTTGCTGAGTTCATAGAGACGATCCTCTTCCACCAAGAGCGTCTGGATCCAAAACCGAACCTCTGCGAACGGTTTACGGCAGAGCGTATCGGACAACATCTGATGGATATTTATGATAGCTGTTTGCATCGCGACATATAACCACGAGCTTTTCATCGCCGAGGCGATCGAGAGCGTCTTATCGCAGGTCTGCGATGAGCCGTTGCGCGTCTATATAGGCGATGATGCCTCGACGGATGCCACCGAGACGATCTGCGAGCAATACGCCAGGCAGGACAACCGTATCGTCTATATCCGCCGCCGGCAGAACAAAGGGCTGACGAGCAACACGATTGACCTCTACCGGCGTATCATGGCGGACGGAGCGGACTACATAGCGATGTTGGACGGCGATGATTATTGGTCAGACCCCCATAAGCTGCAGCTCCAGATCGATTACCTGCGTACGCACCCCGAGGTCGGGTTCGTGCATACCAACGGACGTACCTTGAGCGGTGCCGATACATGGTCTTTCGGACAACGCGAAGGTGCTTACGGACTCGATTCTCCCGGGTTTGCGAACTGTACAGTGGTCTTTCGGACCTCTCTCCTGTCGGAAGAGGGACTCCAAGAGATAGAGGCGCAACATTTCCTCTGGCTCGACTATCCGCTCTACGGGGTTTTTTATCAGCAGACCCGATGGGCGTACCTGCCTCAGAAGACGGCGGTCTGGAGAGACCATACCTCCGTCTCGCAACCCCAAGACCCACGAGCTATCCTGCGCCTCCGCGAAGAGCGGTGCCGCATGTGGCGGTGGTTAGAGTCCAAGTTCCCCGGACAAGTGGGCTATTCAGAGCAGAAAGAGAAGGATTATTTATATGCCCAGCGACTCAATCTCATCTATCAGTTCGGAGACCTCTCGTTGGTCACCCCGGAACTCAAAAATGAGTATAAACCGGTCGCTTGGAAACAGAAACTGAAACAAAAAGGGCTAAAAAATAAGCTAATATATATTATTTTGCGAAAAATTGTCTAAAAAATTTGCACAAATCGCAAAAAAGTAGTACCTTTGTAGCCGATTTTGAAAAAACGACCTAAAAAACACAAGATATGCAAGTCAAAAAATCAGAAAATGCCAGCTTAGAGAAAGACAAACTCGTTTATGTATTAATGGGTTTGGTCTTCGTACTCAGCCTCGTTTACGTAGCGCTGGAGTGGACTGAGCGTGAGGTTACCAAGTATGAGGTGACCGACACGGAGTTCCTCTTTGAGGAAGAAGTAGAGATTCAGCAAACCAGTCAGGAGACTCCTCCTCCCCCTCCACCCCCTGCTGTTCAGGAGGTTGAAGTGCTGAACGTCGTAGAGGATAACGTAGAGACCGAGTCTATCGAGGTGAATACCGAGGATGACAAGGAGGTTGAGGTCGTTATCGCTGCGCCTGTTGAGGCTCCCGTTGAGGAAGAGGAAGAAGAGGTGATCTTCAAGGTAGTTGAGCAAAACGCCGAATTCCCCGGTGGTGAGAAAGAACTTCGTAAGTACCTGAGCGAACATATCAAGTACCCTGTTATCGCACAGGAGAACGGTATCCAAGGTCGTGTTATCTGCCAGTTTGTGGTTAACAAAGACGGTTCGTTGGAGGATATTCAGGTCGTTCGTGGTGTGGATAAAGCCCTCGATAACGAGGCTGTTCGCGTCATCAAGACCATGCCGAAGTGGAACCCGGGTAAGCAACGTGGTAAACCCGTTCGTGTACGCTTCACCCTGCCGGTTAACTTCAAACTGCAATAAGAAGACCTAACGTGGAACTATCTCATAGAGATATAACGTATTGTAAGAATGTCGGTGCTAAGCGTGCCGACATTCTTCGTAAAGAGCTCGGGGTCAATACCGCCCTCGATCTCATTCGTCAGTATCCCTATAAGTATATCGACCGGAGTCGTTTCTACCGCATTGCCGAACTTGATGACGAAGATACCTATGTGCAGATCATCGGCGAAGTGACCGAATGGCACACTATCGGTATCGGTAAGGCGCAGCGGCTGAGTGCTACCTTCTTTGACGGCACCCATCAGTGTGAGTTGGTCTGGTTCCGGGGTGTGCAGTACGTCAAGCTGCAGCGAGGTGTGAAATACCTCCTTTTCGGCAAACCAAGCCGTTTTCAGCACGTCTATAACTTCGTGCATCCGGAGCTTACGCCGATGTCCAAGGTGACGCCGGAGATGACGCAGGGTCTCGAACCCTATTACAATACCACCGAGACCATGAAGAAACATGGCATCAACTCCAAAGCCATGCGAACGATGATTGCCGGTCTCCTTCCCGAACTCAAAGCCGGTGTGCCCGACACCATCGGTGCCGATATCTTACAGCACTACCGGCTGATGAGCCTCACGGAAGCATTGGTCAACGTCCATTTCCCCAAAGACACGCCCACGATGCAGAACGCGCGCGCGAGGTTGAAGTTCGAGGAGCTGTTCTATATCCAACTCCAGATCCTTCGGCAGATGAAGCGTCGGGAGCAGAACCCGGGTTTCGCTATGCCGATGGTCGGCAGCCGCTTTCATGGCTTGTACAAGAGCCTGCCTTTTGACCTGACGGGTGCCCAGAAAAGGGTGATCCACGAGATCCACGATGACCTCAAGTCCGGTCGTCAGATGAACCGTCTGCTGCAAGGCGATGTGGGTTCCGGTAAGACCCTCGTGGCGCTGATGTGTTGTCTCTTGGCGGTCGATAACGGCTATCAGGCTTGTATCATGGCACCGACCGAGATCCTTGCTAACCAACATTACGAGACCCTCAAAGCCTTTCTTGCCCCTCTCGGCGATGCCGTTCATATAGCCCTCCTCACTGGCTCTACCACGCCTAAGAACCGCGTGCCGATACATAACGGACTCATGAACGGTACTATCCATATTCTCATCGGTACACACGCACTCTTGGAGGATAATGTCCAGTGGCAGAACCTCGGGTTTGTGGTCATCGATGAGCAGCACCGCTTCGGCGTTGCCCAGCGTGCCAAACTATGGACCAAGAACCAACTGCCGCCGCATATTCTCGTCATGACCGCGACCCCTATTCCCCGTACCTTGGCTATGACCGTCTATGGGGATCTGCAGGTCTCCATCATCGATGAGTTACCGCCCGGACGTAAACCCGTCCAGACGATCCATTATTCGATCCAACGCCGCGCACAGGTCTATGCTTTCCTTCGCAAACAGATACAGGAAGGACGGCAGGTCTATGTCGTCTATCCGCTTATTAAGGAGAACGAGAAACTCGATCTGCAGGACTTGCAGAACGGTTTTAATGAGCTGTGCGAAGCGTTTCCGGAATATAAGATCTCCATGGTACACGGTCAGATGAAAGCCGCGGACAAAGATCTCCAGATGCAGCGTTTTGCTTCCGGAGAGACCCAGATCCTTGTGGCAACGACCGTCATCGAGGTCGGCGTCAATGTGCCCAATGCTACGGTGATGATGATCCAGAATGCCGAACGTTTTGGGCTCAGTCAGCTCCATCAGCTGCGAGGTCGAGTTGGGCGAGGTGGCGATCAGAGTTACTGCCTCCTCTTGACTGATCTCGAGCTGAGCAAAGATACCCGCAAACGCATGGATATCATGGTCGCTACCAACGACGGCTTCCGTATAGCCGAAGCTGACCTGCAACTCCGTGGAGCCGGTGACCTCGAGGGTACGCAGCAGTCCGGTATCCCCTTTGATCTGAAGATAGCGAACCTCTCTACCGATGGACAACTGCTCAACCTCGCCCGTCAGGCTGCGTTGGAGATCTTGGACAAAGATCCGCTCTTGGAGGACGAGATGAACCGCATGTACAAGCGTCAGTTGGACTTCCGCCGTGTTGAGCAGTCCTATAACTGGGGAGAAATCAGTTAGATGTACGAAGGACAGATGTACGATGTATGGTGGGTATTTGTCAATAAAAAAAAGAGTCCGAAAGGGACTCTTTTTATTACATATCGTCGTGAGCGTGCAACGACTGTACATACTTCGCATGTGCCATCTTAATTCGCTTCAACTCGCTCGGTTTGTCGAATTGCTGACGGCGACGGAGCTCTTTTACGACACCCGTCTTATCGAATTTGCGTTTGAATTTCTTAATCGCGCGCTCGATGTTCTCACCTTCTTTAACAGGAACGATAATCATTGCATACACCTCCTTTCTATGTACCCAGAGCCGGGATCGAACCGGCACGGTTTCCCATTGGTGTTTGAGACCAACGCGTCTACCAATTCCGCCACCTGGGCGCGCGCGTTCGGCAAGAAGGTTGCAG
>JAFXWI010000005.1 GCA_017542915.1 Paludibacteraceae bacterium | reverse complement strand
TGTGTTCGTCGTCGGTTTGGAAGAGAACCTCTTCCCCTCTCAGTTCTGCGTCAAGCCGTCCGAGATAGAGGAAGAACGCCGTCTGCTCTATGTGGCTATCACGCGTGCTATGGAGCGTTGTTACCTCTCTTTTGCCCGCCAGCGGTTCCGTAACGGACAGATCGCCTTCAACTCCCCGAGCCGTTTCCTCAAGGATATAGACCGCCAGTATATGGAGCTATCCAGACCGGCTTCGCCTGACAGGATACAGACCGCGGTAAGACCGCTGACAGAATATAGACCTCATTACACGGCAAATCCGTCCGTCAGCCCTGAGAGCGGTCTGTCAGCTATGCGATCCGTCAGTGCAGCGGTCAGTCAGCAAAGTGGTCTTTTTGCTCCCGATGACCGCGTGACGCATCGCGTCTTCGGTTTAGGTACGGTCGTGCGGGTCTATCGCGATGAAGTGACGGAGAACGACAAGATAGAGATACGCTTCGATACCCAAGGTACCAAAACGCTGCTTCTGACACATGCGAAATTAGAGAAAGTGAACGCTTAGGCGTACAGACAATAACCGGCGATGCCGGCAAGGACAATCAGCAGAATAGGGTGACTGAAAAAGGAGGTAAGATGAAAGGCAAAAGGCGAAAGTTTTTTGCCTTTTATTAGTTCCGGCAGCACCGTGAAGAGGGCTACTGCTCCGAAGATGATCCAACTGACAGGATCAATGAAATTGGTGGGTTTGATGAGCATGAGTGCTGCGGAGGCAATCAGACCGATGACCGTGAAACGCAGGATGCGGAGGGTCTGCTCGAAATACGGATTACCTTTGAACCGCTTGTTGAGCCAGAAATATGCCTTGCAGATACTGAGCATGATGATCAGACTCGGTAGCACAATGGCAAATGTAGCAAGCACGCTTCCCCATATACCGGCAGTAGTGTAACCGACATACGTGGCGCAGTTGATGCCTATCGGTCCGGGCGTTACCTGACTCACCGCTACGATATCCACAAATTCCTGCTGCGTCATCCAGCCGTGCTCCTCCACCTCCATCTGTATCAGCGACAGGATAGCCAAGCCTCCTCCGAACCCGAAGAGACCGATCTTGAAGAATGATATAAACAGTTGCAGGTATAGCAAAATAATTTTTAATTTTTAATTCTTAATTTTTAAATGTACTACAAGTAGCGTGCTCACGATGGTGGTGATGATCACCCACACGGGATTGACTTTTCCGAGCCAGATGAGCAATGCTGCCGTGACGGGGATAAGCAGATACCATCCGCTCAGTTTGGCGGATTTGGATAACTTGAACAGCGGCGCTGCGATGAGCGCTACTACCGCCGGGCGAATGCCTTTGAAGGCGGCTTCCACAGCAGGCAGTTCTTTCCAGTCCGCAAATACCATCGCTATAACGAGGATAATCAGGAATGAAGGCAGCACCGCTCCTAACACCGCTCCGCACACGCCCTTCCAGCCTCCTATTCTCCAACCGATGAAAATAGCGGAGTTGACGGCTATCAACCCCGGTGCGGCTTGCGCCAAAGCAATCATGTTGAGAAACTCCTCTTCGTCAATCCAGCCTTTGGTTTGAACCACTTCGCGCTGGATAAGAGGCAACATGGCGTATCCTCCACCTAAGGTGAAGGTGCCGATTTTCAAATATGTCCAAAAAAGTTGAAAAAACAATTTAACGTGACAAATTTATTTGTCGCTAAGTTGCTGTTTAACGAACTTGGCAAGCATGTTGATCGCTGCGTTGTTGTGTCCGCCCTGCGGCACAATGACATCTGCGAAACGCTTACAAGGCTCGATGAACTGCTCGTGCATCGGTTTGAGCACGCGTTGGTAACGCTCGATCACCGCCTCTGCTGTTCTGCCACGCTCAATGACATCGCGTTTCATGACACGTATCAGACGGTCATCCGCATCCGCATCCACGAAGATCTTCAGATCCATCTGCTTGCGCATGTTGGGTTCGCGCAACGCCATGATACCCTCAACGATGATCACCTCCTTGGGCTCGATATGAATCGTCTCCTCCGAGCGCGTACACGTTATATAGGAGTATATAGGTTGCTCAATGGCTTGACCGTCTTTGAGCATCGCTATATGCTTCGTCAATAAACTCCAGTCAAACGCGTCCGGATGGTCAAAGTTGATGTTTTGACGCTCCTCTACGGGCACGTTACTGCTGTCTTTGTAATACGAATCCTGAGGGATGACTACCACTTCGCCTTTCGGAAGGCGTTCAATGAGTTTTCTGACTACCGTTGTTTTACCCGAGCCGGTACCGCCCGCAATGCCGATGATAAACATAAAGACATTTACAATTTAGTCATTTACGAATTTTTCATTTATTCGGGGTGCAAAGTTAGTGTTTTTTTTTGATATATGCAAATAATCGACGAAAAAATGTAACAAAATAAAAAATAATTGCCAAAAAACTTGCGTATATGAATAATTTGTAGTAATTTTGTAGCCGATTTTGAAAAATCCCCTTTGTGGGTACCCTGAAAATGTTCATTTTTGGGGTCGTGCGGAGACGCTATTTGGCGTCGAACGCAATGGAGAGATGCTCGAGTGGTTGAAGAGGCACGCCTGGAAAGCGTGTAAACTCCAAAAGGGTTTCCGGGGTTCGAATCCCCGTCTCTCCGCAAAGATTTTGCGGCAAGCCGGGGATGAAAGCTTGCTTGCAGACACGGATGGTCGCAAAAGATTTGCACAGGATGCCCGTGGCAGACTGTGGGGATTCGGGGGAATTGCAAAGCAAGGCAGTGTCCGAATCCCCGTCAAGGAGAGCTCCGCAACACACACATTAACCGAAAAAATAAAACACAAATAAATAACTTAATAAAAAGATTCTCATGAAAAAAGTATTTGCAACCCTTACGGTGCTGGCTATGCTGACTTTTGGCAGCGCAGCTCTTATGGCACAAGAGGCAGCAGCTCCTGTTGAGGAGGCCGCTGTAGAAAACGTAGATGAAGCTGCTCAGGCAGTGGAAGAAGTAGCAGAAACTCCTGCTGAGGAAGCTGGGGGTATGGTCGCTCTTCACAAGACCCTCAAAACAAAATTTATTGAAGGTGGTGCAGGCTTCATGGCTTTGACTCTCGTTACCTTGGTTTTTGGTTTGGCTCTCTGTATCGAGCGTATTATTTATCTGTCGCTCAGCAAAACTAACACCAAAGAGCTGCTTGCTAATATCGAGGCTGCTCTCAAGCAAGGTGGTATTGAGAAGGCTCTGGATGTTTGCCGCAATACTCGCGGTCCGGTAGCTTCGATCTTCTATCAGGGCTTGAGCCGTTACGATGAGGGTATCGATGTAGTAGAGAAGACTGTTGCTTCTTATGGTGGCGTACAGCTCGGTCTCTTGGAGAAGAACCTCTCTTGGATCTCGCTCTTCATCTCGATCGCTCCGTCACTCGGATTCTTGGGTACCATTATCGGTATGATCGAGGCCTTCGATAAGATCCAGCAAGTTGGTGATATCTCGGCTACCGTTGTTGCCGGTGGTATCAAGGTCGCTCTGTTGACTACGTTGCTCGGTTTGATTATTGCTATTGTTCTGCAGTTGTTCTACAACTACATTCTCAGCCTCATTGAGGGTCTGGTTAATGAAATGGAGGACAGCTCGATTAGCCTGCTCGATATCGTAGTAGAGTACGACGCTGCCCAGAAGAAATAATAATATAAGGTACGCGTGCGTACGTGCGCGAACTATAGAACTTATAAATTCTGAGCAATTATGAAAGATTATAAATTATTACCTAAAATTACCCTTTGGACGCTTTTGGCGTTGGGCATTGTGTTCATCGCAATGTTCTTCCTCGGCGGCTCGAACGGTAGTCTGGAGGTAGCCGGTGATTTCTTGGATATCCCGCGTTTCACCGATGCATTCCTCACTTGGGTCTACATCTTGGTAGGTCTGGTAGTGCTGATCACCCTTTGTGTGGTTTGTGTTGACTTTGCCAACAACTGGAAGACCAACCGTCGTAAGGCGTATATGACGCTGGGCGTAGTATGCGGATTCGTTGTCCTCGCATGTGTCTGCTGGTTCCTCGGTAGCCCGGAGAAAATCAATATTATCGGTTATGAAGGCACAGATAACCAAGGCGCTTGGGCTCAATTGGCTGACGCTGTTATCTATGCTTGTTACTTCCTTATCACCGCTACTATCTGTACGATGATCTGGGGTATAATATATACCAAAAAACTGTCGAAGTAAATCACATTTATCATGGCAAAGAAAATCCCACAGATTAACGCCAGTTCCATGGCCGACATCTCGTTCCTGTTGCTGATTTTCTTCTTGGTGACCACCTCTATGGATGTAAACCAAGGACTGGCTCGCCGTCTGCCTGCTCCTATTCCGCCCGACCAGAAAGTGGAGGATAAGGATATCAACAAACGTAACCTTTTGGTTGTCAAGATCAACTCGGCTAACCAATTGATGGTGCAGGGTCAGTTGATGGATGTGAAGCAACTTCGCGAGAGGGCTAAAGAGTTCATCTTAAACGAGAATAACGCGGATTTCTATCCGAAGTTGTTCGAGGAGGATTTCGGTGCTCCCTTCGGCGTACTCAAGTACACCAAGGATCACGTCATCTCCGTTCAGAACGACGTGGATACCCAATATCAGGCGTATCTCGATGTGCAGAATGAGCTCGTAGCTGCTTATAATGAATTGCGTGAAGAATGTGCGCAGAAGTATTTCCACAAAGCTTATAACGAACTCGAAGAGGATCAGCAGAAACAGATCCAAAAGATCTATCCTCAGAAGATTTCGGAAGCTGAACCTAAAAATTACGGTAACTAATATGGCTAAGATACGTAGAAATGAGAAACGTGAGATGCCGGCGTTGAATACGTCGTCCCTCCCTGATATTATCTTCATGCTGCTGTTCTTCTTCATGTCCGTTACGTCTATGAAAGAGGTCAGCTACAAGGTGCAGTTCAAGAACCCTCAGGCTACTGAGCTCACCAAGCTGGAGAAGAAATCCCTTGTGCGTTATATCTACGTAGGTACGCCTACGGCAGAGTTCCGCAAGCAGTATGGTGCAGAGACCCGTATCCAGCTCGATGACGCTTTCGCTGAGACCAGCGAGATCGGCGAGTATATCGTCAATGAGCGTTCGTCCATGAAGGAGTCCGAGCAAGGTTTGATGACCGTCTCGATCAAAGCCGACAAGGAGACCCGTATGGGTGTCATCGCTGACATCAAGCAAGAGCTCCGTCGCGCTTATGCACTGAAGATCAGTTACGCTGCAACCCAGCGAACCAGTTACTAATCAGTAACCCGATAACAGAAAAAAAGCAACGTTTGTTGCTTTTTTTTTGTCTATTATTAAGGAACTATAGGCAATATTTGCCTATATTGGAGATTTTTTGTAATTTTGTCGTCGTTTTTTATAAGATGTAGGTATGAAAAAGATTTTCTTTGTAATAGCATTGATGATGCTCAGTATAGGTATTCAAGCGCAGTTAGCATGGGATACCGAGATGACTAAAAATGATTTCGACAACGCCCAGACCGTTATTTCCAAGACGAGTAATGTCAGTTTCTCCAATCCTATTTTGGGTGTGGGAGGCGGTTTGTCTATTGGTAAAATATCTGTTTTTAGTACTTTTACGGACGAGTGTGTGATCGCTTTGTCGCAGACGGGGGTGGCAGAGAAGCTCTCTTTTGCTTGGCAAGGTGGTAGTAACGGTACGTTCAGCGTCTATCAGTCTGCTGACCATAATAACTGGTCTTTGCTGCTCACCAAAGAAGGTAATACTATCTCTACGGACACCAAGGAGGAGTTGGACTTGGCGACGACTACTCGCTATCTGAAATTCGAGGCATCCGCCCATACTGCGGTTGTATTCCGTAAGATCAAAGTGACGGAACTCAAGGAGCTCTCTGCTTCTACGGACGAGTGGCCTTTTGGTAGCGGTATGGTGGATGATGCTGAAGGACAGAAGAACGTGACGATCACTTGGACCAATATCGTGGCATCGGTCACTTCGACAGATCCGCATTTCTCGGCTTCGCTGACTACAATCGGTCAGAAGAACCTCATCAATCAGACCACACAACTCACTATCCGTTATTCGCATTCGGAGGCAGGAAAGCATAGCGGTGAGATCGTTGTTGCCGGAGAGGGACGCGAGGTACGTATCGCCGTGTCCGGTCAGACCAGCAAGTACGACCAGACCCTCACGTGGATCCAAGACATCGATCAGTGCGTAGCAACCGATCATATCTCGTTCAACGCGTTCGCGTCCTCTTCCTTGGATGTGGTCTATGAGAGTTCGGATGAGAGCGTAGCCTATATGGAGGGCAGCGATCTGGTAGTCGTTTGTGCCGGAGAGGTCACCCTTACCGCTACGCAGCCCGGTAACTATAAGTTCAATGCTGCGGAGTCTGTCTCCAAGAGTCTGAAGATCCTCAAAGCCGATCCGATGATCGGTGTGACGGTAGATGATCTGACGTATGGTCAGCCGCTCAGCGATGCGCTTATCCATGAGACACTCGGTCAGGTGGAGGGTAGCTTCACGTGGCTTGAGATAGCTCCGGATTCGGTGCTTAACGCAAGAGACTATGCCCTCTCGCTGCTCTTCAAGCCTGCTGACAGTTGTGTCTATAACGAGCGTACGATCCCTGTTGGACTGCATGTGAACAAAGCGGTCCAGACGATTGTTTGGGAAGGTCAGGAGACTGAACTCACGGTAGGTACCAACGTGCCCTCTACGGCGCAGTTGAGTTCCGGTCTGCCGATCACCTATGCCTATACGTCTTGTCTCTTGGCGATCGAAGAAGGTATCATCATTCCGGAGAACGAGGGCGAAGTGACGGTCGTAGCATACCATCCGGGCAATGAGAACTATCTGCCTACGACGGTGATTATGGAGACCTTCACCATCACCCCGCAATCGGCTCCTACGGGTGTACAACAACAATTGTCGCCCGAACAGATCCGTCGGGCGAACAAATGGCTCCATGCCGGTAAGACGTATATCTCTTTCGAGGGAAAAGTATATGATGCGCAGGGCAAACTGCTGTATTGATTACAGCAGTCTCTTGCCCTTCACGCGCAGTTCGCCTACTTCCAGACGTTTGCCTTTCTGCGGTTGACCGTTGGAGTCATACCAAGGCAGAATACGAATATGCAGCGTCTCGCCTGCAGGCACTAAGATGGGTTGGTCGAGTTCGATCAACTCTTTTTTATTCTTCTTGAGTGCCGTGTTCTCGTAGATAGTGGTCACGCCTTTGAAGGCTTCTCCGAAACCGTAGTTGATATGTATATTCATCCCTGCGCCGCCTTTGGCTTTGACGGGAACGGAGATGGACTCGATGACAAGTCCTTTCTTCTTCTCCGCAGCGATGGAGTATTCGATATAGCGATTTGCTACCTCGTCTATCTCTCCGGCAGGCCAAAGACCGCCTGTCGGCATATAGGCTTGTTTGAGCGTTTCAAGGTTCGAGAGGTTTGCGGGTTGCAGCGTCTCGCTGAACGGTGTGCCTTTGGCTGCAAAAGCGGCTTTCTTGCCGGACTCCTCTATGCCTCGTGCATAGACAGCGTACTGCTCTTTGGACGGGAAGACGAGCCAAGGGTGCATCTCAGCCAATTCGGGCGAGTTGATCATCAGCTCGTATGCCAAGGTCGCTACCACCATACCGCCTTCAGCAGAGGTGTGGGTCTTGTCACCGCAGTTGAAATAATGGGTCATGCAGTACTCTTTGCCTTGCTGCTCAAAGAACTCGCGGCTCCGTTCGGTCATATCCAGAAACGGCACGCTCATCTCTTGCGCTACCTCCCGCATACAACGGACGTAGTTTTTGTTAGTCGTTGGTCCATTAGAGGGCGTTAGATCGTGTCGTCCTTCGGCGTTGATCTTACCGTCCTTGAAATACACACGGCAGATAGGGGACATCAGGATCGGTGTCACGCCTTTCTCTCGCGCCTCGCGGATATAGGTGCGCAGAAACTCCTTATAGGTCGTGTTCGGCTCCGTACCGCGCATGTCCGTGAGGGTATCCTTGCCTTCGGCACGCAGACGGGCGTTCTGTTCGTACACATCCTCTCCTTTGCATTTCTCGTCGTTATGTGCAAACTGAATGATGAGGTAGTCGCCTTCGTGCATCTGGGTCTTGACGGACGGCCAGAGGTTATCCGTGGTGTAGAACGTACGGGTAGAGGCACCCGATTTGCCACGGTTATTGACGGTGACGGAGTCGGGGTTGAAGAAAGCTTGCAGGTACATACCCCATCCTCGTTTAGGGGTTGCAGCGGGTTTGTAGTCGGACATCGTACTGTCGCCTATGGTGTGTACACGTCTCGGGGCGGCTACCATACTAAGGCACATCGCGGAGAGTGCCAAAAGGGTCAAATGCTTATTCATGACGGTTGTTTTTAGGGTTCTTATTCGGTTTCTTGCCGTGCCGGAAACCTCCCGAACGGTGGAAACGGTTCTTGTTGGGACGGTTGTTACTACGTCCGGCATAGGCGTTGTCGTCCGGTGCTTCGCCGAGAGCTTCGGGTAAGGTCAGACGCTCTATCTCTTTTTTGAGGAACTGCTCAATACGTGCCCAAGGGCGTGCCTCTTCCGGCGAGACAAGGGTCACCGCTTCGCCGCTGTTCTCTGCTCGCGCAGTACGACCGATACGATGGACATAATCCTCGGGGTCATGCGGCACGTCGTAGTTGATGACGAGCGGTACGTCGGTCACGTCAATACCTCGGGAGACCACATCGGTTGCTACCAGCACATCCACCTTGCCGTTTCGGAAATCGAGCATCACCTGATCGCGTTCGTTCTGCTCCAAGTCGCTGTGCATCGCGCGGGCATCGATCTTGAGGGTACGCAAGGTGCGTGTCAGGTCTTTGACCCGCTGTTTCTTACCGGCGAAGATGATCACTTTCTTGAGGTTCTTGCCCTGCAGGGCCAGTTGCACGAACCCGGGTTTCTGTCCCTCGTAGAGCCGCGCACACATCTGGTGAATCGTCTCCGGCGGACGAGAGACCGCTATCTGTACCTCCACCGGATCATGCATGATCGCTTTCGCCATCTGACGAATCTTAGGAGGCATGGTGGCGGAGAACATAATCGTCTGACGGTCGGCAGGCAGTTTGCGAACGATGGTCATGATGTCGTCATAGAATCCCATATCGAGCATTCGGTCTGCCTCGTCGAGGATGAAATACTTGACGCCGGAGAAATCGATGTCGTATATATTCATCTGACTGAGGAGTCGTCCCGGGGTAGCGATGACTACGTCGGCACCGCGTTGCAGTCCCGTCACCTGTGTGCCCCATGCGCCGTTATCCTTACCGCCGTAGATAGCTACGGACGAGAAAGGTACGTAAAAACCGAATCCCTCCATCTGCTGGTCAATCTGCTGTGCCAACTCACGAGTAGGCGCCATGATGATCGCGTTCAGTTTGTCGGGATCATGGTCATCGTAGGCGAGGTTAGTGAGTAAAGGCAGGATATACGCAGCCGTTTTACCTGTACCTGTCTGGGCACAAGAGATGACGTCCTTACGATCCAAGATCACCGGAATCGTCTTTTCCTGCACAGGGGTACACTCATCGAAATGCATGTCCCACAATGCATCCAATACCTCGTCTGAAAGTGCTAATTCATCAAAATACATGTTGGTCGATAGTCGTTGGTCGTTAGTCCTTATTTCTCCCAATTTTCAAAAATCTCCGGACCATAGATATTATCTTCGTTGGCATCATGCAGCGGAGCCCAAAGTTGCGCAAAGAAGGGGTTTTGTTTGGCTGCGCGGACCGAATGCCAAGGGATAGTGGACAGTTGAGAGTTGAGAGTTGAGAGTTGAGAGTGCATCTTATCGAGCGTCTCTTGGCTGTACGGACAAGGCATATCGAACGGAGACCAGTGTCCGCCTAAGAGGATCAGACGACGTCCTGCTTTGAAAGTATTGCCGTTGGCGTCCTGCCATGTGTCGTTGCCAAGGTACTTACCGCCACGGAAAGCCGCTGCTTTGTTCAGTTCCTCGTCGGTGAGGGTGTCGATATCTTTCGTCTCATCGTAGCCGTGATCCAAGAGCACCGGTGTCTCGCTGTTGTGGCTGACATCGAAATGTTTCCAATCCGGTATAGCTTGGTATGCCTCCATCGAGCCGTAATAAGCCGAGATACGCTTTTCTACTTTCGACTTTAAACTTTCATCTTTCAACTTTGAAATCCACCATTGGGTACCGTGTTCCTTGCTGTTGGCCATGAACCACATAGCGGCTTTCACGCAGTGCGGGAAGAGTTTGGCAATATGGGTCTTGGCAGCGAACTTGATACCCATGGGTAGTGATTTCGCTTGTGCCATCTGGGCGAAATACTCTTTTACCGGTACGTTCGCGCGGAAATGGAGATAGTTCTCCAACTTATCGCCGTCGATGTACCACATGCCGTGGAAATTACGGGTAGTGAACCAATTGGCGTTGAAGATCTGTTCGGGTTTGGGGCAACCGATAGCGTCAAGTAGCAGACATTCGAACTCGTAGTTAGAGAGTCTGTACTCGGCACCGGAACCGATGTTGTAGTAGTTGCACCAGAACTCTTTCGGCACCTCCGGACGGCAGACTCTTTCCAAGAGTCGACCGCTGTCCTCTACCGTGGCCCATTCCAGTACACCGCGGATAGGCACATGGAACATGATCGGGTCATAGTTCTTGAGAATAGCAGGATAGAGGATACCCGACTGACGAAGGGACACCCACGTCTTGATGCCCGAGTCGGTGATGATACGCTCTGCCAAGGCTTTGGTCAGACCGTAGTGATCGTACGCGGAGACACAGATAGGATCACCTGCGCGTCCCCAATGGAGCGGTTCGCGTCGGTCACCCATTTGCGCTACCGAACCGATATAGACCACTTTCGGTTGCTTCTCTTCGGGCTGCGCCAAGACGGCATTGGTGATGTTCTCAGCGGCGGAGATATTCGTGCGCAAGGTCGCTTTCGGACGATAGTCCGCTTGGGGCGAAACCATACCGCCTACATGCAGGACGATGTCTGCGCCTTTCACGCCTTGGAGCACATCGTTGTAGTTGGTCAGATCGCCCCATATAACCGTTAGAGACGGGTGCGAAGCAGCGATAGGAGCCAAGAGCTCTTTGTTTTTCTTGCTCGGACGAGCCAACACACGGAGTTCGTACCGCTCGGGGTAACGCAGTATCTCCGTCATTCCGGCGAAGCCCATAGTGCCTGTTGCGCCGGTTAAAAAAATGATTGTTTTGGTCATATTGGTGATTTACTATTTTCGTTTTTAGGCTTGAGGGATGTCCTTCTCCTTGCGCTTCCGCTGGAAAAGACGGCTGAGCCGTTTGCGGATCTTCTCGCGCATCTGAGCTCTCCAGAGTGCATCTTCCTCCGCTTCATTGGTCATCTGTTTGTAGGTAGCTTCGGCGTCGGTATCGCTGATGACGAGTAGTTGGTCGCCTGCCTGCAGTTCACTTGAACCGGTCGGCACGAAGAAATCTTCTCCCCGACGTACCATCACGATAAGCGTGTGAGGCGGTAGATCTATCTCGCGAGGGGTGTTTCCTTTGGATAACAAATGATCTGTCACCTCTACCTCGCGTGCCGAAGACTGAATCTCGTCCGGCAGATCCAGATCGAAATGCTCCAACGAACGCGATTCTCGTCCGGGGGTGTCCAACGCTAATTTCTTCGCCATCGTTGTAAGGGTAGTACCTTGTATCAGCAGCGAGACGATCGTGCAGAGGAAGACCACATTGAAGATCAGATCCGCATAAGGAATACCGTTGGCTTTGCACATGATAGCGAAAATGATCGGCACGGCACCTTTGAGTCCTACCCAGCTGAGCATGATACGGTCTCTTTGTCCGAACTGACGGCGGAAAGGCAGCATACATAGCCACACAGCTAACGGACGGGAGATAAAGATCATCACGATACTGATGATCAAACAAGGGATCCATACGCGGTAACGGAATAGTTCAGCCGGCTCTACCATCAGTCCGAGCATCAGGAACATCGCCAACTGACTGAGCCAAGTCAGACCATTGAAGAACGACTTGGTCTGCCTTTTGCGGGTGAACTTATTATTACCGATGATAAGTCCTCCTACGTACACGGCGAGGTAGGTGTTACCTTCGAGGTAGTACGTGATGGAGAAGATGAAGATACAAGCCGTAAGGATCATCACGGGGTATAGCGATTCGTTGCCGAGTTTGACACGGCGCATGAGCTGCACCAAGCCTTCACCGAAAGCCAAACCGAGCACGGTACCCATCACTAACTGCACAACGATCGTCTGAATGATCGGCAGCGAATCAACGGGACGGGTCAAACCCACAAACGTGTTGGCACTCAGTACGACCCCGATGAGGGTGGTGGTCAGTACGTACGCCATCGGGTCATTGGCACCGGATTCCAACTCGAGCAAGGGACGCAGGTTGTGCTTCAGACCGATGCCGTTGGTACGGAGAACGGAGAAAACACTGGCACTGTCGGTACTCGACATCGTAGCCGCCATCAGCAGCGCTAACCAGATAGAGACCGTCACCAAGGCATTCAGCCAATTGAAGATATAATAGATGATCACGCCCGTGATAGCACAAGTCAGCAGCACACCGAGGGTAGCTAAGGTGATACCGGGCAGCAATACCGAACGGATGTCATTCAGCTTGGTCTCCAAACCGCCGGTGAAAAGGATGATACACATCGCTACGGTACTCAAGGCTTGTGCGGTGTCGGTGTCTATCTCCAATGAGTTAGTGCCTAACACCGAAGCGGTTGTGTTCGAACCGAAGATAACACCCACTACCAAGAACAACAGCAGGGCAGGGACTCCGTATTTATAACCGATCTTGTCTGCAAAGATACTGATGAAGAACAGCAGCGACAAGATCAAAAGGATAAACTCAACGTGCATCTTATTCCTTGTTTCTTAACAAAAACTCATCAATGATCTTCACAATCTCCTCCTTGGGGTACAGTCCTTTGAGCAACATCGGCTTGCCCTCTACAGGTATATATAATACCTGCGGAATAGAGCTGATATTGAATACGTACGCCAACTCGCGTTCACGCTCAGTGTCGGCTTTGTAGAACGTCACTTGGTCGCAGTATTTCTGACTCATCTCCTCCATGATCGGAGCAAGACGTTTACAGGGACCGCACCAAGTGGTGTAGAAATCAATAACACAAGGCTTATCGCCTTTGTATTTCCAATCTTTCTCTGCCCTATAATCAAAGACACGCGCACGGAACTGCTCCGTGGTGATGTACACTACGTCCTCTGCCATGCTCGGCAAGGCAATCAGAACGCATAAGAGGGTAATAAAAATATTCTTTTGCATACTACTATAGTTTTCAATTTTCTCTTTTCATCTTTAGCCTATAACCTTTCGCCTTTAGCCTTTAAAGTGTATAGTCTATTTCCGTCAATAGTCTCGCATTCATCGGGTAAATCGATCTTCGGTGCCGGTACTCCTTCTCCTATCTTCAGGTCGGGTGCTACCTCTACATGTATCTCGTCCCATATACCGGTCTGCAATATATGTGCCAAAAGAGTAGTGCCGCCTTCTACAAGGATCGAATGGATATTCCGTTTCGCCAAATCCTCCAATATATACGGCCAATCTGTCCGCTCTCTATAAACAATCACCGGATCTATCCCGGGGTAATCACTCTCCCCTCCCCAAATCCTTGCGTCATCCGGTATGCGGTGATGCCGGTCAAGGGTCACACGAATAGGGTTTCTTCCTTCCCAATGGGTATTGAGCAGTCTCGGGTTATCCATCAGCACGGTGTTGGTACCTACCATGATCGCCATGTTCTCTGCCCGCATCTTATGTACCAGTTTCTTCGTCTCCGGTGTCGATATCGTCAATGCACCATTGAGGTGTAATTTTGAATTTTTAATTTTTAATTTTGAATTCTGACGGTTTCCATCGATGAAACCGTCAGCTGTCTGTGCCCATTTGAGCGTGACGTAAGGTCTTTTTTTCTCGTATAGACAAAGGAATCGTTTGTTCAACTCGCGGCATTCTTTCTCCAACATGCCTACCACCACTTCGATTCCGGCATCCCGTAACATCTGTACCCCTTTGCCTGCTACCAGCGGGTTCGGGTCTAACATCCCGACTACCACACGTCCTACGCCTTTCTCTATGATCAGTTTCGCGCAAGGAGGGGTCTTTCCGAAATGACTGCACGGCTCTAACGATACATACAACGTGCAGTCCTTGAAATTTTTAATTTTTAATTTTGAATTTTGAATTTTTGCGAAGCAATTCACTTCCGCATGCCCTTCACCATACCGTTCGTGCCACCCTTCCGCGATGATTCTCTCCCCCTCCAAGGGGGAGTCGGAGGGGGCTGTTAAAACTGCCCCGACCATAGGGTTCGGTGCTACGAAATACTCCCCTCTACGGGCGATTTCGATGCAATGTGCAATATATTTTTCGTAATTATTCACCAAAATTTGTTTATTTGATTTTTTTGTTGTAATTTTGCAGCGAATTTGAAAAAGTAATTGTTTTTAATTGTTGACCCCAAAATGTCAAATATCCAATCTCAAATTTCAAATATCCAATCCGCCTTACAGGCGGCTTATCCGGCAGATGAAGCTAATGCCTTAGCTTGGTGGATTGCGGAAGAACTGACCGGTCTTAGTCGTACCGAATTGCAATTTGGGTGCAAAGGTACAAATTTTTCTTCACATATGCAAGAAATCGAGACAATAATCGGCAGATTATTGCATTTTGAGCCAATTCAGTACATCTTTGGGCATACTTTATGGAACGGATTAGATCTTAAGGTCACTCCCGCGACCCTCATTCCCCGTCCCGAAACTGCCGAATTAGTGGAACGTATAAATGAGAAAATGGTAAATGACCAAATAAATGAACAAATGGTAAATGACCAAATGGTAAATGTCCTTGACGTTGGCACCGGTTCCGGTTGTATAGCTATCTCCCTCAAGAAAGCGCATCCCGAATGGTCTGTGACCGGTATAGACATCTCTCCCGAAGCGATTGAGGTTGCCCGCGAGAATGCGAAACGAAACGGTGTCGAGGTCGACTTCTATGTTGCTGATATTCTCTCTCCCTCTATGGGGGAGTCAGAGGGGGCGTCAAATCTCAAATCTC
>JAFXWI010000040.1 GCA_017542915.1 Paludibacteraceae bacterium | reverse complement strand
CGAACCGATTTCCTCTTCGCCCTCAAAGATGAACTTGACGTTACTACGCAACGGGCCCGTCTGAACCATATATTCAAAGGCTTTCGCCTGAATCATCGCCTGTCCATGTCATCATCCGCTCCGCGCGCATAGAGTCGTCCGTCCCGGATAGAAGGCTCCCAAGGGTCGGATTTCCATTGCTCCAAAGGCTCCACGGGCATCACATCGTAATGGGCATAGACCAAGACGGTGGGAATTGGATATTTGACATTGGACATTTGACATTTATACTCCGCATAGACGAAGGGGTTGCCTTTCGAGGGTAGGACTTCGGCGTTCTGACATCCTGCCGACAACAGCAACTCTTTCCAACGCTCGGCACAACGCAACATATCGGCTTTGTGCTCCGGTTGACAACTCACACTCGGAATACGAATGAGGCTACTCCATTCTTCCATGAACCGCTCACGATGAGCGCAAATATACGATTGAATATCCATATATCAAAAATTTTGCGCAAAATTACACTTTTTTTTGCATATATGCAAATATTTTTGTATCTTTGCACCGCAAAACGTAATTACCATGAGAAAAATTCTATTTTTTGTTTCCATTATTGCCAGTTTGGCGGCGTGCCAAAAGAGTATTTCTGTATCTGAGCGGATCGCGAACGACGCTCCAATTATGCCTATTCGCATGATGAGTGACACCACGCACATCGTTCTGACGGACTATCTACCTGCGCTGTACGGCGACACGAACCTTTGGAAAGGTCTGCAGTGGACTACCGGAGACGGGATCGAGTGTCTGAACCTCGTTGGCTCAGCGCAGCTCGTTTACGAGATGGACCTCGTGAACCATAATCGTTCGATTCACGCCATCAGTTTTCAGGACAAAAAGGGCAGTTTCGCTATTCCTGTACTGCCCAACAAACCCGTGCGTCAGGCGCTTATCTCTTTAGGCTACGAGAACGACGTGCTGCGCTTCGGATTCTATGACGAGGTTGCCAACCCGAGCATTGAGGCGTATATCCAGAACCGCCTCATCGACCATACACTTCTGCACGCAGAGGAGGACGGCACTTGGACGCTGGACTTAAGAGAATTAAACAATAAAAATGAAGAACTAAAGGGGCGTAGTTATCTGCGTATCTTTGCGGAAGACGAGAACTATCTGTTCAATGACATTTTGCTGCCCTTACAGGACGGTAAGATCGTGACCGATGCTTCTCAGCTGAATCGCCATGATCCTCAGACGCAGATTCTGTACTCGGTGCTCATTGACCGATTCTATAACGGCAACCCCTCGAATGACTGGAAAATGAACAGCCCCGAGGTGCTGGACATCGTGGATTACCAAGGCGGTGACATTGCCGGCATCACTCAGAAAATCAGTGAGGGTTATTTCGAGCAATTAGGCGTCAACACCCTCTGGATCAGTCCTATTACCCAGAACCCGTGGGACGCATGGGGTTGCTATCCCTTCAAGAACGGCAATAAATACGACCCGACGAAGACCTATACCAAGTTCAGCGGCTATCATGGCTACTGGCCTATCTATGCTACACAGTTGGAGCAGCGCTTCGGTACGCCGGACGAGCTGCGCACCTTATTAGATAGCGCGCACGCGCACGGGATAAACGTAGTGCTCGATTATGTGGCGAACCACATGCACATCAATTCCCCGACCTTACAGCAACACCCGGATTGGCACACCGACTCTATCCTACCCGACGGAAGGCGTAACTTCGAGTTGTGGGACGATGCACGTCTGACCACATGGTTCGACAAACACATCCCGACGCTGGATCTGGAGCGTACGGAGGTCTGCGAGCAGATGACGGACAGCGCACTATACTGGTTAGAGAACTACGACTTGGACGGATTCCGTCACGATGCCTGCAAGCATATACCGGAGGGATACTGGCGTATGTTGGGACAGAAGATAGCAACCCGTTGGCCGGGACGTCCTATTTGGATGATCGGCGAGACATACGGCAGTCCGGAGCTCATCGGAAGCTACGTCAAAACCGGAATGCTCAATGCCCAATTCGATTTCAACGTCTATTTCACGACCCGTGAGGCGCTCTGCGGTCTGACCGGCATGGATCAGATCCTGAGCAACGAACTGACCTCGCTGCACACCTATGGTGCGCACCATACGATGGGTAATATATCCGGTAACCACGACCAGATCCGTTTTGCTTCCATCGCCGGAGGAGCTATTGACATCCATAGCTCCGGTAAGGAGGAAGGATGGACTCAAGAGGTCGGCATCGGTGATGCGGAGAAAGCATACAAACGGGCGTTGCTATTAGAGGTGATTAACATGACCCTACCGGGTGTGCCTTGTATCTATCAGGGTGACGAGTACGGTGAGGTCGGCGGCAATGATCCTGATAACCGGCATATGATGCGTTTTGACAAACTCAATGCCGACGAGCAATATATGCGTGCGAAAGTGTCAGAGTTGGCACATCTCCGCCGTCATTCGATGCCGCTACTCTACGGCGATTTCATTCCGCTCATTGACAGGCCGGATGAGATCATCTACCAGCGTATATACTTAGGTCAGAAAGTGACCGTCATCATCAATCGCAAGACACTGTCCTACGAAATCATTGAAGATTAAGATTTAACTATATTTACGGATTTTATGAAAAAGACCCTATTCTTTGTGCTCGCTGCCTTCGCTTTGGTCAGCTGCACACAGCAGGAGATGCGTCACCCGAAATGGGCGTACGACGCTACTATCTATGAGTTGAACACCCGTCAGGCAACGCCGGAAGGCACGTTCAAAGCCGCAGAGGCATTGCTACCCGAACTGAAGAAAAACGGCATCGACATCATCTGGGTGATGCCCTGTCAACCAATTGGTAAGATCACACGTAAGGGAACGCTCGGCAGTTACTACTCCATCATCGACTACTGTCAGATCAACCCTGAGTTCGGCTCACGCGCTGATTTCGAGCACTTCCTTAAAGTGGCGCATAAGATGGGCTTCAAAGTGATACTGGACTGGGTTGCCAACCACACAGCGCCGGATAGCGAATGGACTAAGAATGAAGGTTGGCATTACCGTGACAGTCTCGGGAACCTGATGGTTCAATACGACTGGACGGACATCAGCAAGCTCAACTATGAGAACCAAGAGATGCGCAACGAGATGCTCAAAGCGATGCATTGGTGGATGGATTCTATCGGTATTGACGGTTTCCGCTGCGACGTAGCAGGCGAAGTGCCGACGGATTTCTGGAACTGGGCAATGGGCGATCTGCGTCTCACGCATCCGGATATGTTCACCCTTGCTGAGGACGAGGACAAAGCGGACGAGTTGACCGAGACGGCTTTCGATATGTACTACGGTTGGACCCTGCATCATATTATGAACGAGGTAGCGCAAGGTAAGAAAGGCGTAGAAGATCTCTGGGCGTACTTTGCGAAAGCAGACAGCACTATTCGTCCCGAAGCTATTCGCATGAATTTCATCACGAACCATGACGAGAACAGCTGGAACGGCACGGAGTTCGAGCGTATGGGTGACGCAGTGCCTTTGTTCGCTGCGTTCTGCTACGTGGTACCCGGCATGCCGATGATGTACACGGGTCAGATCAGCGGCAACCACCACCGTCTGGAGTTCTTTGAGAAAGACCTCATTGACGATGACGCGGACTACTCTTTGGCAGCGCTCTATGAGCAACTCAACGGAATGCGTGCCCGCAACAAAGCCCTCTTCTCGCCGGAAGCAGGTGCTCCGATGGAGCGTATAGCTTGTGACAACGACGCAATCTTTGCCTGCAAACGTCATAAAGAAGGTCGCTGGCATAGCAACACCGTCATCGCTGTGATGAACATGAGTGACCAAGAGCAAAACGTCACGCTGGAGACCGGTGAGACCTTTAGCCTCAAACCTTGGGGATACGAGATTGTAGAAAAGTAAGCTCTTATCTCTCGTAAATGGACCGATAATGGACTGATGTTGGACCGATAACGGACCGATGAAGTCGAGGAAGAGCGTCAAAAAAAAATCCCGCATGGAAGTGCGGGATTGTTTTTTTTAGGACATCGCTCCGTTGACTTGGATGACTTGTCCGGAGACATAGGAACTGAGGTCGGATGCTAAGAAGAGTGCCACTTTGGCTACTTCTTCGGGTTCGCCTCCGCGCTTCATCGGGATCATCGTCACGAACTGCTTGAGCGTCTCTTCACTGAGCGCTTTGGTCATGTCGGTCAGAATAAAGCCCGGGGCAATAGCGTTGGCACGAATACCACGACCACCTAACTCTTTGGCAACGGACTTGGTGAGCGCGATGATACCGGCTTTGGAAGCTGCGTAGTTGGCTTGTCCGGCGTTGCCGTTAATACCTACGATCGAACTGAGCGAGATGATCGAACCGCCGCGTTGACGCATCATAACGGGAGTGACAGCGTGTATGAAATTGAAGGCGGATTTGAGGTTCACCTGCAACACCAGATCCCACTGCTGCTCGGTCATACGCATCAGAAGCGTGTCGCGGGTAATACCGGCGTTATTGACGAGGATGTCAAGATGACCGAAGTCAGCGACTACCTGCTCTACCACCTGATGCGCTGCCTCAAAATCAGCTGCATTGGAAGCATAGAACTGCACTTTGACACCTAACGCAGCTATCTCATCGCGAGTAGCCTGCGCTGCTTCATTCAGTTCCAAATCGGTGAAGGCGATGTTACATCCTTCTTTAGCGAAAGAGAGGGCTATCTGTTTGCCTATTCCGCGAGCTGCACCCGTGATCAAGGCTACTTTATTTTCTAATAACATAAGATAAATTGTTAAAACGTTATTCTTTGACGGGGAAGACGCCGGTGGGGTGAAGGATCGTGTATTTAGTCATTTGTTCGTTAGAGACGAACCCTACTCCCTCGATGATGCTCTTCTCACGTGTTATATGAATACTGGAGTCGGAATAGACGCGGCGTGCGCGTTGATCCCATTTCAGTTCCTGCGTATCAAACTGCTCTCCTTGCCAATTGAGCGCATGCACATTGCCGCGCAAAGTCCACAACTCCAAGTTCTCATTATAGTGCGCATAATCGGCTTTGAGAGAAGCTTCCACGTTCAACTGCTCGTCAAACTGCTCTAAATAGATTCCTTTCGGGAACTCCTGATAAGGCGTGTCGGTCTTGTCAAAAAAGAGCCATCTGGGCGACTCGATGCGGTAACGTGTGATACCGGAATCCGAAATAAGCGTCGTCACGGAATCAGTTGCCAAGACCGGTAACTGCTCCCGTGGCGTGAGTATCTCCATCTGACCCACTTTCCTGGGTCGCGAATGACAAGCACTCAACACAAGAATAGCGAGCAACAGAATGCTGCCCGCTATCATGTATTTATCGGATAGACGTTGACTCACCAATCCAGCCTCCTACGTAATACGTGGAACCCGAGAACTCGTTCGGAAGGTCGAAACGCTCCTCTTTGGTCGGATAATACTTGCTATACGATGAGATAAACTCAGAAGCCTGTGCCTCAACGGAAGGATCAATCTGTTTAGCCTTCACGAATTTATCAACAGCTGCCCAATAAACGGTCTTGTTGAGAATACGACCCTTGGCATCCTGCGGGTATAACTGGGTCGAAGCGTAGCACATACCGATGATGATGTAGCAACGTCCTTGACCTTTGTTCATGTTGAGTCCCTGCAGCGTCGCGATGGAAGCCAAAGCGTACTTACGAGCCTCCTGGTATTTCTTGAGGTTGTTGTAGTAGTAGAAAGCTACGTTATACTGGTAGTCTGCTACATCCTCAAAAGCCTCTTCACCCAGCGCGTAGTTAATAGCCTGATCGTAGTAAGCCACTGCCTGCTCGTAGTCACCTTTCTTAGCTGCCATGGAAGCGCAACCAGCTGCGGACTCCTGAGTCGGTTGCAGTTTATGAGCTGCCTCACATGCTGCGAAATAGACATCGCTCTCGGTACAATGGATGCGTTTGTAGAGCTTAGCAAGTTTCTGCAGTACATCGAGGTTCTGCAGGTTACTCTGTACCACCGAAGCATAGATCTCATCCATCTTAGCGCAATCAGCTGCACCGGAGGATGCGAACAACTCATCTACATAGTCGCGTTTCTGAGCAGCATAGGATGCGTTTTTGTTGTTCTCATCATTAGCCTGAGCGGTCAGATAAGTCGAAACCAACTCGTAATCAGAGATAAACTGCTCTGCGTTCTTCTCCGGATCCTGTTTGTAGAGCTTACGGGAAACTTCCGCTAAGGTCTCCAGCACCTCCATCTTGCTTTTCTGACCCATAGCCTCTACCGATTTACGGAGACTCTCACGTGCCTCAGCGATACGGGCATCTCCAAAGAAGCTGACGTATGCCAAACCCTTCTCACCCATGATATACTCTTTCGGGTACTTGGGATCATCTCCGAAGAAACGCATACGTTTGTCCTGCATCTCCAATGCGAGATTAGCCAGACGCTCTTTCTCTGCCGGATCAGTAGCCTTGTCATAGAGGCTGTTGATCATCTTCGTACCTTGGCTGTAGAGCACTTTGTTGGCATTCGGGCAGACCGAATACACTTTGTACCAGTGCTCATACGCGGACTCGTACAACTTCGCACGCATGTCGTCCGTGAAGAGGTTGAGTTCAACCAGACACTCGTCCGTGATAGCGGGATCTTCTTCTACTACAGGAGCCGCCTGAACCGGCGCTTCCTCTGCTACTTTTTTCGGTTTCTTTGCACAAGCTAACACCGGTAACGATGCTGCTAAGGCAATAACAAGAATAGATTTGAATTTCATAATGTTGTATATTTTGTGGTTAATTGTTATCAGCATTCTTATCTCGCTTCGCTCGAACGATTATTCGCAGAGCGAATTTTCAGATATCAGCATTCAGAATTCAGACTGCAAACATCGTGCCAAACTACAATTTACGTTTGAAGAACCATGTTTCGGCGATGCCGACACCGAGCGTAAAACGCAAGCAGTGCTCCTCCAAACCGGCTTTCTTTCCGCGGTGGGAATACTCGATAGTGGTATTGATGGTCGTGCCGATCGAATAGAGCGGGAAACCGATACCGATGCTCGCCGTATAGCGTTTGGCGCCGATGGAGGAGAGGTACTCATCTTGTATATTCATACCCGCGCGCCACATCATACGTTCGGCGTACTTACGGCTCGTCGGATTGTGCCGATACTCGAGACCGAAAGCGATGCGGTTCTTATCCTGTAAACCGCTGTACTTACCCGGCAGACCGTTGAACAGCGCTTTGGACATATGCTGACGCTCGAAATCGAAAGCCACCGTCAGTCGTTTGTCCCACACATAGCTGGCACCAACACCCCAGACTATCGGCAGTTCCCAGCCGTCCTCGTAAATAGGAATAGAGTCCTCGGACTGCGTCTCGATGAGCATATATTCGCTCTTGAGCTTCATCTTGCTCTCAAACATTCCGCCCACAACGACCGAGTGCTTGTCCCATGTATGGAAGAACTGCGCACCGTAACGTAGCCGCACATCGCTGACGCTCATGATCTCGTACTGGATAGTCGGATTCAGTCCTGTCTCGGAGAAGGTAAGGGTACGCGCACGGTTGAGGTCACCCCACATATAGTAGAAATTGGCACCGAGGGCTACCCAGTTGCAGATATTAAAACTGAGACCGCCATATACCTCACTGATGTTTCCGCTTCCTTCGTACTGGGTCTGGTAGTGGTAGCCGTCATTGCCGGTAGCGCCGTTCAGCGTGATGGCATAGCCGACTGAGCTATAGGGCAGCACACCCACCGAGGCAGCAATCCATTGCTTCCAGAGCGGCACTTGGATCGTCACGTACTCGAGGTTACCGTTGGCTTTGTTGCGATGACCCGATGCATCCTGATAGCGACTCCAGTTAACACTGGCTGCTACGTCCATCATGAACGTGAGTGTGTCGCAAGAGGTATAGGACGCAGGTTGCGCAGGGTTAATGGCACGGTTATTACGCATACCGAACCCTACTCCTCCCATACCGCGGAAAGCTGTCGGGACGTTCTCATTGAGGTCACCATAAGCGTACCGCGAATAAGGTGAACTCGATAAGTTCTGCGCTTCTACGCCTGTACAGAGCAGCAGGGCTGTCAAAAAAATAATGTTTCTATAGATCTTCTTCATTCTGTATTGTATATCCTTTGTCTTTAAGCGGAGTGTTTTTTATTCCATACCAGTATTTCGTTCAATCCAATGAGCACCAAGTTTTTCTCGTATTGTAATTCCCGTTTCTCGGTGCGGGAGGTACGCACGTTATTCATTATATAAGGTGCGTTTCCTCCGGTGAGGAAGGTGCGGAAATGGGGCATTTTCTCCTGCAAGGTCCGCATGTAGCCTTTCACCTCATAGGCCACTCCTCTGATCACTCCGGCAGAAATCGCGTCTCGGGTGTTCTTACCAAAGAGCGGAATGAGCTCGTTCTCATCCACATCGACCAGCGGCAGTTTCTTGGTCATGCGTTGCAGTATCGTGAAGCGCATCTTGAGCCCCGGAGCTATATTTCCGCCCACATACTCGCCTTCCGCCGTCACGAAATCATAGGTGATAGCCGATCCGGCATCGATGATGAGCAGGTTCTCGTTCGGGCACAAGCTCTTGGCTCCCACAGCCGCAGCTAAACGGTCTTGCCCAAGGGTGTGAGGGGTGTCGTATTTATTGACGATGGGCACCGGAGTCATATGGTCAAAGAGCACAAAATGCTGCGAGCGACGATGCAGCGTATTCACCACCGCCGCCTCTATATTCACCACCGAACTGATGATTGAGTCGGTGATGTCATAGAGGTCAAAGAGGCGTTCCACATCCGTGGACGAGAACTGCTTGTAGATAAAATGATTGATCATCTTACCTTCATCCGTCATCAACGCCACTTTCGTTCGGCTATTTCCTTGGTCAATACAGAGGTTCATAAATCAATTAACAATTAACAATTCACAATGTACAAAGGGCTCACGGAGTTTGGTACGGACTTTAAGAACACGTACGGACTTTTCAGTTTGTACAAAACCCTATAGGACGCCTTGTGAATTGTACATTGTACATTGTGAATTATACCATACTGGTGTACAGGAACCGCTTAATCGATTTCTTCGGGGTCTTCTCAAACTCATGCGGATAGAGCTTGACGATGGCGATCTGCTCATAGGCAGCTAACTCGGAGTTCACCTGTTTGCGGGAATCCTCGATCACCTCTTCGAGCTGCTCTTTGGTCATGCCGCTGGCATCTACTTCGTTGTAATCCGGACAGACGAGCGCTACCAGACGGTTATCCTCCTGCTGCAGTACCAAGGACTCCAAGACGAACGGCATATTATTGATCTTCGCCTCTATCTCCTCGGGGTAGATGTTCTGTCCCGAAGGGCCGAGCAACATCGTTTTGCAACGACCTTTGATATAGAGGAATCCGTCTTCGTCCAACATACCTAAGTCACCTGTACGTAACCATCCGTCCTTGGTGAACGAGTCTTTGGTAGCCTCGGGGTTCTTGTAATAACCGAGCATCGTGTTCTCACCGCGAACGACTACCTCGCCGATGCCTTCGCTATTGGGGTCAAGGATCTTCACTTCCATGATACCTTCCAGCGGACGTCCGCAGGAATACATACGCGGTCCCTCGTTGATAGGCGTATAGCAGATGAGCGGTGCGCACTCGGTCATACCGTAACCTACGGAAACCGGGAACTTGATGCGATGCAGGAACGCTTCCACCTCGGGGTTCAACGGAGCACCGCCGATGATCATCTGGCTGAACTCGCCACCGAAAGCCTGCATGAGCTGTTCGCGGATGCGCGAGCAGACCATCTCGTCGAGGAACGGCACTTTCAATACCCAGCTTACGGGCGGTTTCTGGATCTGCGGAACGATCATCTTCTTGTATATCTTCTCCAAGATCAGCGGCACAGACAGAATAACGGTCGGCTTGATCTCCGCGAAGGCCTTGAGCAGAATCTTCGGACTCGGGGTACGGCCGATGAGCCATGTGTGTCCGCCGGCTGCCAGACAGGAAAGGAAGTCAAACGCACAACCGTACGCATGAGCCAGCGGCAGGAAGGTCACGAACCTCGAACCCGGGCAAGCGATGCCGCTCTCCAGACCATAACGGACGTTACCCGCCAAAGCGTTCAGCGGAGTGATCACACCCTTGCTGAAACCGGTCGTGCCGCTCGTATAGTTGATAGAAGCGATCTCCTCGTTGCTACGCTCGTCGTAATGCACATCTTTTGCCCAATAGCCATCGGGGTACTTTTTCTTGAAGAGCTCATTGATGGCATCATAGTTGATCTTCTTGGGGTTCAACTTAAGGGTGATCGGATGCCAGTCGTTCAGGCTGATGGTAGCCAACACATGCGGAATCTGATCGAGCTCAATACCCTCCCAGTTGATGTCGCTGATGAAGAGCAGTTTGGACTCCGAGTGATTGATAATATGGATCGCATCGTTCGCACGGAAATCCTGCAAGATCGGAACGATGATCGCTCCATAGGTCACCGTAGCCAGATAGACCGCTACCCAATTGGTGTTATTCTTACCCATCACGGCGATCTTGTCATTTTTCTTGATGCCGCATTCCTCAAAGAGAATATGCAGTTTAGCAATAGTGATCGCCAACTCGCCATAGGTGAGCGTTTTGTCGGTTCCGTAATCGGTCACCGCTTCCTGATCCCAGTGTTCGCGGAACGAACGCTCGTAAAACTTAACAAAGTTGTATTTTTCTTCCGTCATCATGATGTTAGATGATTTTTATGATTATAGACTTACGGTTAAAGGTCATTCCCCATTTTCTGAAGACCATTGGATGCATCGGGTGTGCGCTCTACCGGCTGCTTCGCGATATAGACGTCATCCACGATAAACTGGCTCTTACCTCTCCAAGGCAAGGTACCGAGATAGCGTTTCCAATGCAGCTTCACGCCGGTATTCATCCCCTCATTGAGCTTGCGAGCCACGCCCTCATCTACTACCGAGAAATGGAACTCATTCGACTGAATGGAGCCTTGTACCTTCGAGTTCTTCAAACCCGACTGAATCATCTTTCCCTCATAGGTCTTGAACACAAAACCCTCTTTCTGGAAATAGTTGATGTCCCCTTCGTTCACACCCTCGGCATACACAAAAAAGAACTTGATAAAGATAAACAGAGCGATCACCACAACGGAGATAATCGACACCCATGTTAGAATTTTAGCAGAAGTACTCATTATGTTGTTATTTTAAGTTTTCGTTCGTTCTTTCCCTATTTATGGAAAATCGGGCACAAAGGTACAAAAAATATTTCATATATACAAGCGCGTACGCGAATTTTTTTTAGATATGTGATTTTTTTGCTTTTTTTCATCTTTCTTTTGGCGGTTTGAAGAAAAAGTATTATTTTTGCGCCCCGAATGCAAAAATATAGTTTTATGAAGAAAATTTTCGCTATTTTATGTTCTGTTTTTGCGCTGACGAGCGTCTATGCCTTTAAGCGTGACACGTTTCCTGACATCAAGCCCGGAGAACATTCTACGGTTGAGTTTCACACCGAGTATGGTTTCAACGATGTGTGGAGTCATCATGGCAATTTTGATCTGAGCGCTACAGTGCCTATTCACAAGCATTTTGACATGAAAGCGGGCATACAGTTGTCCACCGCGAATGTCTATACCCTGAATGTGGAGTTGAACACTAAGTTCCTCTTGACCAAGAAACATCAGCGTGAGTTGTATTTCAAGGCTCGTTTCTTGCCGCGTTTCATCGTGCGTGCCAAAGCGTGCGAGTTCAACCTCGCTTTCGGACTTGGTTATCGTCAGGACTACGTGGACATCTTAATCGGTACGAACATCCGTATGATGGATGAGCTCAGGCGTAAGGAGGATTTCCACATGAACGAGATGATTGCCGAGACGTTCTACCCCGCGTATTCCTTGGAGGTCTTTGCGCGTCCTATTGCCTGCAACTGGAATATCTCTGCGCGTATCACGAACTTGGGAGAATGGCAGATCGAACGTATGTGGAACCCTATCTTCTCGCTCGGCGGAAGGTACGATCCGGCGGAGCACTGGAGAGTGATGCTGCGTGTCGATTGCAAACCTGCCGGTATGTTTAACATGACCGCCGCTTTCTTCGCTATCAATGGTATAGCCGGTGTTGCTTATACGTTTTAATGAAAAAATATGACGACTATGAACAATCATAAATTTATGACTTTGCTGCTGGCTTGCCTTGTTACCTGCAGCGCTTGTAACCGTTTGGATATCGGAGGTATTTTCGGAGGATGCAAACCCCACCATGATGCGCGTTTTAAGCACTCTATGGTGTGGAACGATGTGTACTGCCTTTCGAATAATTTAGAGGACGACTGTCTGGCGCATATTCATACCAAAGACAGTGCTTATTATACCATCTATTGGGCTACCGACCTGCATATTGAGGGCGAAGGAATGACCGTCATGCTGGATACGTTTGTGAGCATGTCGATGGGTAACTATACCATCCAAAACAAGACCATCAATACAGGTGATACCGCCACTGCGGTGATCTTCTGCGGCGACATCATCGATGCCAAGAACAACTATCCGGTCTTCTACAGACATATTCAGCCGCTGTACGACAACCACGTGCCGGTCTTCTGTACGCCGGGTAACCACGACCTGTGCTTTGGTCAATGGACCGAATACGAGGCGCATTTCCACACCAGTACCTATTGGTTTGACATCACTACGCCGGACGGCAAGAAAGACCTCTACATCAGTGTCGATTCCGGCGATGCTACCCTTGGTAGTGAACAGTTCAAATGGCTCAAGAACCTCTTGGAGCAGAAATCCAAAGAGGGTTACCGCCACATCATCGTCTTCACCCATACGCATATGTTCAAACGCGACTCTAACAATGCCCACGGAGCGAACTACGCGGTGGAGGAGATCTACGAGCTGACGTACCTGTTCTCCAAATACAGAGTAGAATACTACATCTGCGGTCATGACCATTCGCACGAGGAGACCACGTATAAGAACGTGAAGTACTACACCATCGGAGCGATGAAGGACAGCTATCTGGGCAAGGCGGCGTATATGACCATGACGGTCTTTAACACTACCGGTCAAGACGCTGCTCCGGTCTTTCTGGAGCTCCACCGCATGAGCGGAGAGAACTATTTCTCGTGGGACGATGTAGATAATTAAAAATTAAACTTTCCCATGTGATCTTTGAAATAGACAAAAACATAAAAAACCCCTTTGTATGCTTTAGCGCTTTGCGCTTTGCGTTCTTAGCTGCTAAAACCCACTTGTG